>CAZTXK010000048.1:1927-12597 GCA_964617275.1 uncultured Dactylococcopsis sp.
TTGGTTGAGGCAGAGTAATGAAAGTTTCTGATGAATCGCAAATGTCTAATTACATTGTTTATCAAAGAAATAAGCCCACTGCTTATGCTTTGTGGTGTTTTTGTTTTTTCTCAGTCTGTGGGATTCATCGTTTCTATGCGAGACGCTATGTTTCGGGAGTTCTTTATTTATGCACCTTAGGATTTTTTGGTTTAGGGCAATTTCTTGATTTATTGCTCATTCCCAACATGATTGATGAAGAAAATTTGAAAATGAAAGCTCTCTATGGCTATCAACCCAACCAAGGAAGTTTTTATCAAACCCCTGAAAGTATTGTTGTGAATTTACCTCGCTCTCAACCTCCAGAAGCCAAAACAGACGCAACAGTGAATCAGTCTTCCCAACAGAAACAAGAAGAACAAGATTTAGATCGCGCTATTTTAAGAACGGTAAAAGAAAGTCAGGGATCAACGTTAGCTGAGATTTTTCTAGAAGTTAGTGGGGAATACGAAGAAATCGAAGCAAGAATTGAGTATTTAATGAGCAAAAACTTGCTAACGGTTGATAATCGTCCTGATGATGGGGCTGTGATTTATAAGCTCAATTAACCTCAATGCAAGCCTGTCAAAGGAGAGCAAATAACGAATAACAAATAACAAATAATATCCACAGATTGCTTAACATTTTCCTGTTTCTGAAACCCCTGCTCAAAGCCCACGCCAGAGGCAAAAACATGAGAACTCGCCGAAGAAGGAGGGTTGGAATTATAAAAGGAGCCGGTGAGCCTTTCCCCTTCTAAAGGTTCTGACATTTCAAAAATTTC
This sequence comes from uncultured Dactylococcopsis sp., assembly GCA_964617275.1. Taxonomy (GTDB): domain Bacteria; phylum Cyanobacteriota; class Cyanobacteriia; order Cyanobacteriales; family Rubidibacteraceae; genus Halothece. The sequence continues at coordinate 2,730 of CAZTXK010000048.1, forward strand.
TTCGTAAATTTGCCGATTGCGATCTTCTAAATGGCGGGAATTTTGGGCATTTTTCGGTTGTGGAAGGCTTAATTCTTCTTCGGGAATTTCCTCTAACTGGTTCTCCCAATCCAGTTCAATGAAATGATCTTCAATCCAGTCAGAGGGGTAAACTGGCGGGGTGTGAACGGGTTTAGACCGGGCTAAAATGAGCCAAGTGCCATCAGGACAACGATACCCGATTTCACAAAGATAATCGCGATCGCTGACAGGAATAGGAACATACCATTCTCTGGCTAACTCATCCACAGGATATTCTTGGACACTTTGGGAGGTTTGGCTTTCTCTATCTGTAACATCATACAGACGCAAAACTAGCTGTTGCCCCCCTTGACGGCGCAATTCTTCTTTATGTTCATTGGGAATATCCCAGTAAACATAATTCCACTGCGGATCCCGAGGCATCATGACAATTTTACTTTTTCCGTAGCCGCCTGGAAGTTCTGGCAGCCCTTCATCTACGGAGGCTAAATCTTCCTCAACCTCGGTCTTATTATTGTTGGTTCCCAACTCAAATTTAGTCGCCTCCATCGCTTCTTGACTTTCTGTCTCCCAAGGCGTGCTGTGTTCATTTTGCCGTTCAATATTTAAGATTGCTTCTAGGAGTTGCGACTTTCGCATCCGACTGTAACGAGAGATATTGTAGCCACTCGCTACTTGTCGCAATTGACGTAACGTCATTTCTTCTAGAGGCGGACGTGATTTTGCCATCGGCTTTTATTCAATGATTGAGAACAACAATAGATAGACGTTTCTATTTTCGCGTGGGGATCGCTACACCTATAGTTCTAGCAAATGATCACGGGGGAAGGTCAAGGCACAAATCGAGTTTTTTTCCGTCATTGACGCAGTTAAGCCCTGCTTGGGGATCATTTTGTCATTAAATCCTGACATTTTAACGCTTGATGAAAAATCCTCAAAAGTGGGGAAAAGACCCCAATGTTAAAATCAAATGGAAAACTAAACTTAGCCACAAAATTAAGATCATGTCTCTAGCACATCTGGTTTGGGGAACTCTTGTCGGGATTAGCTTTGGCACTTTCACCGCCACAGTTGCTGTTGCTGATGCCAACTCATCAGAGGAGAAAGTTACTCCGTTTAATACTCCGATTGAATATGAAAATATCCCGCAGTTATTTCAAAAGGCTTTTAACTACGAATCTGGGAACTTTTTCCGCAATCAATCTTTAGGCGGACGACTGAAATTAATATTTGGTGTTGCTGAACCCTTAGAACGTTCTTCTTTTCCCGAAAATGAAATCAGCCGTGATGCCCAGTTGCTGGATATTTTTTACCAAGACTATATGCAACAGCAAATGGGAAATGATCCGATTCGGACTCGGGATTTAGAAAACCCCTATACCACCTCAGTTGGTTCTCCAGACTTTCCTCGTTAATCCAGGGTGCAGGAGTTGAACCTGCCTAGGGCGAATTATGAGTTCGCTGCCTCAACCGCTCGGCCAACCCTGGCTACCATTTACATTCTAATTTAACATCAATGAAATTTAATTCTACTTTGACATTTATCCTAATTTTTATCCTCATTACCCTTGGCAGTGGTGTAATTAGTGGCTTAAAGGGATATACCCTAGGTCATGAAGCGCTCAAAGAAATTTCGCAGCCTGACATTAAACGGGGTGAGCGAAGTTTCGCTGATGGGGAGGAATCTTCTAGTAGTGAACCTAGCCTTGTCTCGGAACGTGAGATTCTAGAGGAAGTGAATGAAAAAATGGATCGCTCTTCGGACAAAGCAGTTCCTCTATCCCGATAAGCGGGAATCTCAAATCAACTCTTTTTTGTACATTTTGATCGTCAATCACTGTAAATTAACCCATGAAGGGACGAAACTTACTCAGCCTCGCCGACTGTCATCCGACTGAATTACAAGCCCTATTAGAATCAGCCGCCAAAATGAAAGGGGGAGAGACTCCTCAATTTCCTTCAAAGCAAGTTTTAGGGCTTTTATTTTATAAGGCTTCCACTCGCACCCGAGTTTCCTTTAGCGTTGCGATGTATCATTTAGGCGGTGCAGTGATTGACCTGAATCCACAGGTGATGCAAGTGGGGCGCGGTGAACCGATCCAAGATACAGCCCGAGTTTTAGCGGGTTATCTCGACGCGATCGCGATTCGTACATTTGCCCAGAGCGATCTCGAAACCTTTGCTCATTATGCCCAGATTCCTGTGATTAATGCCCTCAGCGATCGCGTTCATCCTTGCCAAGTCTTAGCGGATCTCCTCACTATCAAAGAAGTTTTTGGACAATTAGAAGGATTAACCCTAACCTATCTTGGTGATGGCAATAATGTCGCTCATTCTCTGCTTTTAGGGTGTGCTTTAGCAGGAGTTAATATTCGGGTGGCAACCCCTGAAGCGTATCAACCAGACAAAGCAATTGTGGAACAAGCCAAGGCGTTAGCTTCAGGAACGGAAGTAGTGATTACCACTGAGGCAAAAATGGCAGTGGAGGGCGCACAAGTTATTTATACGGATGTTTGGGCAAGTATGGGACAAGAAAACTCCGCCGAAGCTCGCTTACCTCTGTTTCAGCCCTATCAAGTCAATGAGAAGCTCTTAACCCTCGCCGCATCAGACGCGATTATTTTACACTGTCTTCCGGCGCATCGAGGGGAAGAAATTACCGAAGCCGTTTTAGAATCAGCGCGATCGCGCGTTTGGCAACAAGCTGAAAATCGGATGCACGCTCAGAAAGCTCTCTTAGCAAAAATATTAAATATTATTACTTAGTTCCGCGCCAAGTTTTCCAAGCCACCTTAACTCCAGTAATAAAACCTCGCGTTTGTTTTCTTACCCCTTTTGCCTGATTTTTCGCAGTCGTAACGCCCTGATCAAAGCGCTGTACCGTTTGGGAAGCACTTTTAACCCCTGTATTAACATCATTGGTGAGTTCTGTAATTTCTTCCCCTGTTAATCGAATCGCTCTTAAAGTTGGCGGAAGTTCTTGTTGTAAGGTATCAAGGAGCTTGTCAGCATTGCGAGCAACTCGGGCTAATTCCAAGAAAGCAGGAAAAGCGGCGATTAGCACCGCCGTGAGGCTCACGGAAACTAAAAATAGGGAAAGAGCCAACCAAAATAGGGGACTACTGATGCTAGTCATTAATACTTACAAGAATAGACTGGACAAGAAGGTTTGACGAACAGCGCTTAAGAATCTGAATCATTAGATTGCTCATCAATGCCAAGGCTTTTCCGTGAGGATTTTAAGTCCTTCCATAACTGCTTAATCTCCTGGTAAGCCTCTTCAGGATTCATTTTACCGCCAGTTTCTAAATTACAAATATAGTTCACTCGTTGAGCAAACTCTTGTAAATTAGCATTAAAAACCAGATTTTCAGGCTTAACGTCGCCACGATAGGGATAATGGGGATAGAGAAAATTCTCTTTATCAGGGTTAGATTCTGGCATACTATAAACGGTTCCAATAATAATTTCAATTCAACTTTAACGCAAAGTCAATTAACCCCATGGAAAAACTATACGAAGGAAAAGCCAAAATTATCTATCCCACTGAAGATCCTGAAATTCTCTTAACCCATTTTAAAGATGATGCGACGGCTTTTAATGCCCAAAAGCGAGGAACGATCGCGCAGAAAGGAGAAATCAATTGTCGTATTAGTGGTGCGCTCTTCCAATTATTAGAAAAAGAAGGACTTGCCACTCACTATATTGATCAACCCAGTCCCCAACAAATGCGTGTTAAATCCGTTACCATTCTTCCCTTAGAAGTGGTGGTGAGAAATATTGCTGCCGGAAGTTTGTGCCGACAAACTGGACTAGAGCAAGGGACAATTTTGCCGTTTCCGCTAGTGGAATTTTATTATAAAAAAGATGAATTAGGCGATCCCCTGCTAACGCGCGATCGGATTTTAATTCTCAACCTCGCCAGCCTCAATCAACTCGAACAACTGCAAACCAAAGCCCTTGCCATTAATACTCATCTCAAAACCTTTTTTAGTCAATGTGGCATCACCCTTGTCGATTTCAAGCTAGAATTTGGACTTGATAAAGCGGGAACGCTTTTACTTGCTGATGAAATTAGCCCAGATACTTGTCGGCTTTGGGATCAAGATGAAACCGATCCCCAAGCCCGTGTCATGGATAAAGACCGCTTTCGTCAAGACTTAGGCGAAGTTGAAAATGCCTATCAGCAAGTGCAAACTCGAATATTGTCACAACTGCAATTGACAACCAACGATTCATAACGAACAATATAGCAGATAGTAATTATAGCGACTCTGGGTCAGCAAACATATTTTTGGTGTGTAGAAGTGTTAAAACAAGTTAGAATGTCTCATCTGTCTCCCATCCTTTCAACAGCGACAATTTTAGCCTTAGTGAGTTGGCAAAGTGTCGCCTATGCCGAGACACCATCGGAGCTAGAGCAAGCAGAAACTACCTTACCGCAGTTTGCCCAAAATAATACGAACGGGGAAGAAACACCGCAAATCCCGTCTCAGGAAAGGGATCCCATTGAGGGAGAACTCCCACAAGAAGATACGCCATCCCTTCCTTCTAATGAGCAGCAGCCGTCTTCTCAAGAGGATCAACAGGAGGGAACCCAAGAACCGGAAGTTCTTGTTGTTGAGGTAGATGTAGAAGGGGTAGAAGGAGAATTAAAAGACACTGTTTTTGAGGCAACCGATATCCAACCTGGACGAATAACCACTCGATCGCGCTTACAAGAGGATGTGAATGCAATTTTTGCGACAGGCTTCTTTTCCAATGTCAGAGTCGTTCCCGAAGATACTCCATTAGGCGTACGAGTCACCTTTGTGGTTGAACCCAATCCCGTTTTAGAAGAGGTACAGGTGCAAACGGTTCCCGAAGACGCAGAAGCTAGAGCGCTACCCAAATCAGTGGTGGATGATATCTTCAGCGATCAATATGGAGACATTCTCAATTTACAGCAACTGCAAAATGATATTGAGGAGTTGAACCAATGGTATCAAGACAATGGCTATGATTTAGCGCAAGTAATTGGTTCTCCTGAAGTTTCTGAAGATGGGATGGTAACGCTAACTGTTGCCGAAGGAGTGATTGAAGATATCCAAGTTCGCACCTTTGATGAAAACGGAGAAGAAATTGAGGGACGAACTCGGGACTTTATTGTCACCCGGGAAGTAGAATTATCTCCTGGGGATGTTTTTCAACGCCAAACCGCTCGCTCGGATTTAGAACGGATTTTTGGCTTAGGAATCTTTGACGATGCCAGTCTATCTTTTACCCCCGGCGATGATCCCCGTAAGGTAGTTTTAAACTTTGATGTGGTAGAAGGCAATACTGGTTCAGTGGGCGCGGGTGCTGGGGTTAGTTCTTCCACAGGCTTATTTGGAACCGTGAGTTACCAAGAACAAAATTTAGGGGGGAATAATCAAAAGTTATCCGCAGAAGTACAAATTGGGGAACGGACGCTTTTATTTAATACTCGTTTTCGCGATCCTTGGATTGCCGGGGATCCCCATCGCACCTCTTATGCCGTTGATTTATTCCGTCGTCGTTCCCTGTCTGTCATTTTTGATGAAGGAGAAACCGATGTTGATTTGCCCAATGGGGATACTCCACGAGTCGTGAGAACCGGGGGAGGGGTTACCTTTGGTCGTCCTTTATCCCCTGATCCGTTTACTGATGCTAAGTGGCGAGTGTCTGCGGGATTAAATTATGAACAAGTACAAATTCAAGATAGCGATGGGGATATTTCTCCTGTAGATGAATTTGGAAATCAATTATCCTTTGATGAAAGTGGCAAAGATGATTTATTTCTCCTAGAATTAGCAGCCACCCAAGATTTAAGGGATAACCCTCGCCAGACCACTAGTGGGTCGGTTTTACGGTTAAGTGTGGATCAATCAATTCCTATTGGTTCTGGAAGTATTTTCTTAACTCGCCCAGAAGTCAGCTATAGTAAATTCTTCCCTGTCGATTGGACAAATTTTACTGACGGCGCAGAAACCTTAGCATTTAATGTGCAAGCAGGAACCGTTATCGGGGATTTACCCCCCTATGAAGCTTTCTCCTTAGGGGGGAGCAACTCGGTGCGAGGTTATGAACAAGGAGATGTCGGGGCTGGGCGCAGTTTTGTACAGGCAACAGCAGAATATCGCTTTCCCGTTTTTAATATTATTAGTGGCGCTTTATTTGTTGATGTGGGAACGGATTTAGGGACAGGAAGCGATGTTCCCGGAAACCCGGCAGAGGCTCGGGATAAGCCCGGCAGCGGTTTTGGTTATGGCGCTGGGGTCAGAGTTCAGTCACCGTTGGGGCCAATTCGCCTTGATTTTGGCGTTAATGATGAGGGAGATAATCGGATTCATTTTGGGATTGGAGAACGCTTTTAAGATGGGAGAGGAACAAACCATTGCCGCTCCATTTACCTGTTTGGGAGTGGGATTACATTCAGGACAAAACGTGACAGTTACGGTTAAGCCTGCAGGGGCTAGAGAAGGACGTTATTTTGTTCGCACGGATATCCCCGAAGCACCGGTGATTCCTGCAACGGTGGGAACAGTGAGTCAAACCCAAATGTCCACAGAATTACAGCAAGATCAAGCAACGGTGCGAACTGTAGAACATTTATTATCGAGCCTTATGGGGTTAGGAATTGATAATGCTTGCATTGAAATTGATGGGCCAGAAGTTCCGTTATTAGATGGTTCGGCGCTCAGTTGGGTGGAAAAAATCCAACAGGCGGGACAAGTTAGCTGTCAAGTGTCAAGACAAGAAGGTTTAATCCTCGATTCCCCGATTTCAGTCCAAGAAAAGGATGCGATTGTGGCAGCGTTTCCTGCAGAACAAACTCGGCTGAGTTATGGGGTTTATTATCCTGTTGATGCCATTGGTCAGCAATGGCTAACTTGGTATCCTGAAGACGAAGACTACGATCGCGCGATCGCGCCGGCGAGAACGTTTGTCCTCGCTCAACAGGTGGAAGCCCTGCAAAAAGCGGGATTAATTAAAGGCGGCAGTCTCGATAATGCTCTCGTTTGTAGTGAACAGGGTTGGTTAAATCCCCCGTTACGCTTTGCAAATGAGCCAGTTCGTCATAAACTATTGGATTTAGTGGGTGATTTGAGTCTGTTGGGAACATTCCCTCAGGCGCATATCTTTGCTTACAAAGCGAGCCATCATTTACATATTCGTTTAGCCAAAGCATTAGCAATGAACTTTGAAAAGAATCTTTGTTAACCTGATCTTACTATCTTGTTCTCTACTGATTACTGAAATCACTCCCTAGTCCCTTAAAATTAATTTAACGAGAACCGTGAAGATATTTCTTTAAAAATTGTCTTCACTTATTAAACCCAGACTCTTGTCAAAACATTACTTATGTCTTCAGTAACTTCCGAACCCACTCACATTGACTCTGAACAATCTTCTGTTCCCTCTTCCCAACAGCAGAAAACGGTTTATACCGTCGAGGAAATTCAAGAACTCCTTCCTCACCGCTATCCTTTTGCTCTCGTTGACCGCATTATTGAGTATGTTCCTGGTGAACGGGCGGTGGGCTTAAAAAATGTCACTTTTAATGAGCCTCATTTTCAAGGGCATATTCCCAGTCGTCCTATTATGCCAGGGGTTTTAATTGTGGAAGCGATGGCACAAGTTGGGGGGGTGGTTTTAACGCAACTGCCAGAGGTGAACGGAAGTTTCTTTGCCTTTGCCGGGATTGATAAAATCCGTTTTCGCCGTCCTGTGGTGCCTGGGGATCAGTTGATTATGAATGTTGAACTGTTATCCTTCAAACGAGGTTTTGGCAAAATGCAGGGATGTGCCACCGTTGACGGTCAAGTGGCGGCGCAAGGGGTCATGCTCTTTTCTTTGTTTGAGTAAGCCAGATTATCCGACAGAAGGTGAGGAGAGATTTTGTGGCTACATCGTTAATTCACTCTACTGCTGTGATTTCACCCTCAGCAGAATTGGCCCCAAGTGTTGAGGTTGGGGCTTATGCGGTTATTGGAGAAAAGGTTAAAATTGGCTCTCAAACCACGATTGGCTCTCATGTCGTTATTGAGGGACCCACGGAAATTGGCGCAAATAATCGCATTTTCCCAGGCGCAATCATTGGGTTAGAACCCCAAGATTTGAAATATCGTGGAGCCCAAAGTTGGGTTAAAATTGGGGATGACAATCTGATTCGGGAATATGTGACCATTAACCGAGCCACTGATGAAGGAGAAGTCACCCGAATTGGCAATCGGACTCTTCTCATGGCTTATGTTCATGTCGCCCATAATTGCCTGATTGAAGATGAAGTGGTCATTGCTAATAATGTGGCGTTGGCAGGTCATGTTCAAATTCAAGAACAAGTAACGATTGGTGGAATGCTCGGAATCCATCAGTTTGTTCAGATCGGTAAATTAGCAATGGTGGGGGGAATGAGTCGCATCGATCGCGATATTCCTCCCTATGTCTTAGTCGCTGGGAATCCGGCACGGGTTCGCTCTCTGAATTTAATTGGGTTACAGCGTCGCGGCTACAGCGAGGAAGAAATCATGATCCTTAAAAAAGGTTATCGCATTGTCTATCGCTCGGGTTATCGCTTAGAAGAGGCGTTGGAAAAGCTAGAAGCCCTTTCTCAGTCGGAAACATTGCAACAATTCTCGGCATTTGTCCAAGGCTCTCGGGAAAATCATCGTCGCGGGTTAACCCCAGGGGAAGCGCGATCGCGATGAAAACGGTTTTTATCAGTACAGGAGAAGTCTCTGGCGATTTACAGGGGGCTTTATTAGTGGAAGCCCTCCAGAAGCAAGGAGAAGCCACAGGAATTCCCTTAAATATTGTCGGTTTGGGCGGCGATCGCATGGCGAACGCTGGAGCAACGTTATTGGGCACTACGACCAATATTGGGTCGGTAGGGATTTTGGAGTCGCTGCCCTTTATTTTGCCGACAATGAAGGTACAGAAGCGGGCTAAGGGGTTTTTGCGAGAGTCTCCCCCTGATGTGTTGGTGTTGATCGATTATATGGGTCCCAACATTGCCATTGGCAGTTATGTTCGCAAGTATTTGCCTCAGTTGCCCATTGTTTATTATATTGCCCCTCAATCTTGGGTGTGGTCGCCTTTTCCCAGTAATACGCAAACCATTGCCGATCTCAGCGATCGCCTGCTTGCCATTTTCCCTGAAGAAGCCCGTTTTTTTGCCGAGAAGGGGGTTGATGTTACATGGGTGGGTCATCCCTTGTTAGACCGCATGGAAACCGCGCCCAGTCGCCACCAAGCCCGTCAAGCGTTAGCAATTTCGGAAGAGGCGACGGTGGTAACCTTAATTCCCGCCTCGCGTCAGCAAGAGATTCAATCGTTATTACCGGTGATTCTAGAAGCGGCGGTAATTTTACAGCAAAAATTTCCCCACTTGCAGTTTGTATTACCTTTATCCAGTCCCGAGTTTTCTGGGGTCATTCAACGGGAAATTAAACATTATCAGTTGTCAGTGCGGATTATCCCTGAAGATACCTTAAGCGCGATCGCGGCTTCTGATTTAGCCCTTACCAAGTCGGGAACCGTTAATTTAGAACTAGCCCTCTTAAATGTGCCACAGGTGGTGTTATATCGGGTCAATCCTCTTACCATGTGGCTAGGGCGGCGCTTATTAAATTTTTCCGTTCCCTTTATTTCCCCCACCAATATTGTTCTCAACGAAGCCATTGTTCCTGAATTATTACAAGAACAAGCAACGGTTTCGGCTATTGTTACAGAAGCTGTGACGTTACTGACCAATGAAAGCAAACGAAGCGAAATGTTAAAGGGCTATCAACGGGTTCGAGAGGCTTTAGGAGAAGTGGGAGTGCGCGATCGCGCCGCCAAAGAAATT
>CAZTXK010000049.1:0-12575 GCA_964617275.1 uncultured Dactylococcopsis sp.
AATCTTGGCAGTCAGTCTAACCCAGCACTAAACGCCAATAACTAATCATATAGCAATTCTAGTTCATTATTTGTCCTCCCTTTCATTCCTTAGTAAGGGGGGTTAGGGGGGATAAAGCCTATGGGGTGAGCGATTCTCATCCCATTTTTTTCTTCTCATCCCATTTTGGACAATTGGCACTGGTTCCCCCTTTCAAAGCGGGGTTAGGGGGGATTTAGGGGGGTCAGAGATTACGCATTCCTCACTCGGTTGGCGCCTGCTCTGACCGTTGGTGAAAATGTTATAACATTTTGATTAATTTTTGCGAAAATATGACTCATAAGCAGCTATCTGGTATAGTAGCTATGGATAAGTAAGTGAAAAAACTAAAGCAAAGGTTCTTAGCATAAAGTTATGAACCACAGTAGCAACCTCTATGGTGGCAGCTTCTTACTTATTGTCATCCATTCGGTTGCTGAGAGACTGTTGAATTTCGATTAGGAGGAAAAATCACTTGTCTAGTAAGTATATTTTTAGTTCTGAATCGGTAACAGAAGGTCATCCTGATAAGGTTTGCGACCAAATTTCCGATACAATTCTTGACGCATTACTCGCTGGAGACGACAAAAGCCGTGTGGCAGCGGAAGTTGTTGTTAATACCGGGTTAGTGCTGGTGACAGGGGAAATTACCTCCAAAACACAGGTAAACTTTGTAAACCTAGTACGGGATAAAATTAAAGAAATCGGCTACACTGATGCAGATAATGGCTTCTCTGCTGATAGCTGTTCGGTTCTCATCGCCCTTGATGAACAATCTCCAGATATTTCCCAAGGGGTAACTAGCGCCCAAGAAAGCCGCGAATTGAGTAATGATGAACTGGATCAAATTGGAGCCGGTGACCAAGGCTTAATGTTTGGTTTTGCTTGCAACGAAACCCCAGAATTAATGCCATTACCCATTAGCTTGTCTCACCGTCTCACTCGCCAGTTAGCGAAAGTGCGTAAAGATGGTACTCTCAAGTATCTTCGCCCTGATGGCAAGAGTCAGGTAAGTGTGGCTTACGAAGATGGTAAACCGGTTCGCATTGACACCATCTTGCTTTCCACACAGCATGATCCCGAAGTTGCAGGTAGCAGCGACGAAAAAACCGTTCACGATAAAATCAAAGCGGATCTCTGGAAAGAAGTCGTTCTTCCTATCTTTGAGGATATCGACATCAAGCCTGATGACAACACCAAATACTTAATGAACCCCACTGGTAAGTTTGTTGTCGGTGGCCCTCAGGGAGACGCTGGTTTAACGGGACGGAAAATTATCGTGGATACCTACGGTGGTTATTCTCGTCACGGCGGCGGTGCTTTCTCTGGTAAGGATCCAACAAAAGTTGACCGCAGTGCTGCTTATGCTAGCCGTTATGTTGCGAAAAACATTGTGGCAGCAGGCTTGGCGGATAAATGCGAAGTTCAACTTAGCTACGCCATTGGAGTCGCTCGTCCTACCAGTGTCTTTGTTGAAACCTTTGGCACTAGTAAAGTTGATGAAGATAAATTACTGGAAGTAATTCGCGAAAACTTTGAACTCCGTCCTGCGGGAATTATGCAAGAGTTTAAGTTGCAATCCCTTCCCCAACAGCGTAATGGACGTTTCTATCAGGATACGGCGGCTTATGGTCACTTCGGACGACCTGATCTTGATCTGCCTTGGGAACGTACCGATAAAGTTGAGGTTCTCAAAAAAGCACTGAAAGCAACGGCTACCGTGTAAATTAGAGTGATTACTCTGATCTAATATTCCCCCTTCTCTTCATGAGTGGGGGGTTAGTTATTGGTCATTGGTTAGTTGGTAACTGGTAACTGATCATTAGTTTACAAATAACAAACAACAAATAACAAATAACAAAATTATTGATATCTGGAAAGTCAATTTAGATATTTCTCCGCAACTGGAAAAACAATACTGGTCTGTTTTAAATCAAGAAGAAAAAGAACGGGCGAGTCGTTTTATTAAAAAAGAACATCAAACTCGTTTCATTGCAGGACGCGGGGTTTTACGGCATCTAATTGCAGACTATCTTAAGTTAGAACCACAAAAGGTTGAATTTGGCTATCTTACTCATGGCAAGCCTATTTTAGCAAAAAATAATAGCCATCCACCGCTACAATTTAATGTGTCTCACTCTCATCATTTAGGCTTATATGCCTTTGCTTATTCCGAGTACGGTATAGGCATTGATTTAGAATTAATACGTCCTATTTCTAATATTATTTCTTTAGCAAAACGCTTTTTTACTGAGAAGGAAGCGTCTTATTTAGAATCTTTATTGCCACGGGAACAGATAGAAACCTTTTTTCAATTTTGGACAGCAAAAGAGGCTTACTTAAAAGCAACGGGAGAAGGATTAATGGGATTAGACAATATTGAGGTAATGGTGTCTGCAAGCAATTCTAATAAGAGGAAATCTAACAAATTCTGTGGCATACCTATCTCCCCAGCCCCCCTTAATGTGGAAGTAATTACTTCTAAGCAAGCGGTTACCCTCTTGTCTTTACCATTAACAGACAACTTTGCTGCCACTGTGGCTTGTTTAGGAAATGAGTCGTTTAAAACTGAGTTAATAAATACTCCGCAATTTGAGAAGAGGCTCCCGCTTCTCCCATCCGACGCTTACCATTATCTGCAATTAATTGTAACCGATCAGGATCGCTGAATAGTTCGTGTAAAACTGTGGCTACTTGTGCGGGTTTCTTCACAAGAATAACTGAGGCTCCCAATAAACGGGTTTGGGCTTCAGCAAAAGCAGGGGTATATTGGGGCCCTTTTCCTGGAAAGGTAATAACAGGTTTCCCTAAGCCCACAAATTGTTCCGTAGCCGTTCCCGCCATCGCAATGGCTACATCAGAGGTAAGTAAGCAACTGTGATAAGCAGTTTGCGTGAGGAGGAGTCGGGTAACGCCTTTGTAAAATTCTAAGCCCTGTTGATCTTTAACAGGTGTGGAAGGGGCATCTGTCGTGTTTTGTTGCCAGCCTTGGGCTTGTAATGGCTCACAAAATGGATTTAAATCTAGGCTAGGCGCGATCGCGCTTAAAAAACACAGCCGACGTTTCTTCTCTCGGGCAATAATACTTTCCACTGCTTCTAACATTAATTCCCAATTTCTCTCGGCTTCTGGAGAACGAGAGCCGGGTAAAAGTAAAATCCGCAGCGATCGCTGATTTTCTGGTTCTTCCACAATCGGGACATCTGGAGATAATCCATCCATCATGGGATTACCAAAGTTATGCGCCTTAATCCCAAACTTTTGTAACTGGCGAGTGGTTAAGCCATCTCTGGGAAACACCCCCAAACAACGGCGATTTTTCATTAAACAACGTTCCCACGGGAGATACACCGATCCTAATTTGCGTTGTAAAAAAGAAGTTTGGGGCAACCAGCCCCCTTCATCCTGTAGATAATACTCGGACTTTGCAGTTCCCACAAACAGATAATTGGTTTGACTCAGCCAAGCAAAAAGCAGCGGAACAATATCACCTACGGCTAGAATGATTCCCCCTTGTTTGCCCCAACGTCGAACCGCCTTTAACTGTGCCAAAGTTAAGCCCACTAAGCCTCCCTGAATATCTCGCCATAACTCCCGTGGTTCCATATAGACAAAGCCCCCTGATGGCATCTTTTTAACGGGGCCAATGATGGGAATGCGCGATCGCGCTATAGCCATTCCTTCCCCGACAATCGGCATGGCAACAACCTCTATCCGATTGGTTTGCTGGTATAGGGCTTTAATAATTTGGACAGCAATAACATCTTCACCGTGACCATTACTAAGACAGAGTAATTTCAATGTCGATTCTTTCCGTCTATCTATCTCTTCTAAATTACCATCCTGACTGCCTGATTAGGGAATTACTATGAGTTTGGCTTATTAATAATCAGAAATTGATTTAACCTTTCGATTGTTTTCCTGTCTTAATCTTTCTTAACAGCAAAAAAAGTCCGATCAATATTGACGCAATTTCGCCATTTCAGGTATGATACTAAAAACAAAAATCTACAAGGGTGTTATAACGTTTACTTAAAATAGGGGCTTAATTTCCCATTCAACCGTTAGCCTCGCTAAAAAATCATCAATTTTTTCGTTAGATGTTAATTTGATTTTTTCCCTTAAATAAGAATATTCTTTAAGCAAGCTTGACAAATGGTCAAAGCAAATGACTTTCGTTAAGGAAAGCGTAATCTCTGACACAAAACCTACTTTAAGGGAGAGAAGAGAAGCCGAAATCTAAGCCACAATAGAAATGTAAACGAAAATGAAATGATAAATAATATTATGGGTTTATTCGGTTTTGGTAAAAAATTAAGTCTTCCCACACCAGAAGAAGCTCTCCCAGGGCGCGAGGAAACAATGCCCATTACCAATCATCATGACGTAAATGGAAATCCCATTCAGCCCCCCTTTCCTGAAGGCACAGAACTCGCCCTATTTGGCATGGGTTGTTTCTGGGGTGCAGAAAGAGTCTTCTGGCAATTATCGGGCGTTTATAGCACCGCCGTTGGCTATGCGGGAGGAATTACTCCCAACCCCACCTACCAAGAAGTTTGTACCGGGATGACCGGACATAATGAAGTGGTAAGGGTGGTGTATGATCCCAAAAAAATCAGTTATGAAACCTTATTAAAAACCTTCTGGGAAAACCATGATCCCACTCAAGGAATGCGTCAAGGAAATGATGTGGGAACGCAATATCGGTCTGGGATTTATGTGTATAACGACCAACAGCGTCAGTTAGCAGAGAATTCCAAGAAAGTTTATCAGAAAGCCTTAATGGAAAAAGGCTATGGGAATATCACCACAGAAATTATTGATGCTCCCGAATTTTATTATGCAGAAGACTACCATCAACAATACTTGGCTAAAAATCCTCGTGGCTATTGTGGGTTAGGGGGAACCCAAGTAGCCTTCCCTGGATTAACCGAAGCGCAAACTGTTTAACTAATGAATTCTTAATTTTTAGCAATGGGTAGGGAAACTCCTCCCATTGTTTTTTTAAAGCCTAATTGTAGGGGAAACAGCTAGTTAAAGGTGGCAAATTTTGCTAAAGTATTATATTGATAAGTTAACTAAAAACTCGACTTAGAGAGAGTAGCATGATTTTACCTGGGAAAAAAGTTAAAGTTACCAACATTGATGACACCTACTATCGTTTTGAAGGGCTTGTACAAAGAATTACCGATGATAACGCAGCGGTTTTATTTGAAGGGGGAAATTGGGATAAACTGGTAACTTTCAAATTATCAGAACTGGAAGAAGTAACACCTCGTAAAGGGAAGAAGAAGTAAGATTAGGGTTCTAGATCATTTATGCGTATTCCCCTTCCTCAATTTTCTACGGAAAATCTAAACCCAAATCACTTTGCTGAGGTTATAGAAACCACAACAACCGAGTTTCTTGCCCAATGCTTAGAACCCGAAGACCTATCATTTCCTGTAATGCCTCCTTTTGGCAGTTGGGTAAAGTCTTACGATGAGGAATCTGGGAATGAAGTATTAGCAGTAGTTACTTATGCCACCACAACTCCTATAGACTCTGTTCATCGCGCCCGTGCGTTAGGACTTTCTTTAAGCCAATTACGGGAAGAGCAGCCGCAAATTTTTGCCATGTTAAAAACCGAGTTTCGGGTGACAATTTTGGGCTTTGTCACTCCAGAAACCGGTAATAATGGCTATGGTGGGAAACGATACTATCAATATCTGCCTCCCCGTCCCCCACAAATTCATCAAGGGGTTTATTATTGTGAGCAAGAGGAGATTATCAATTTTACTGAGGAGTTAGATTTTCTACGGACGCTATTAGATGTGAAAAGTGTTCCTGTCGATTCGCTGGTGGCAGCGGTATTAAGAGAAATTTATCGCTTGCGTCAAGCCGATAGAGACTGGTTAGTGCAGTCAGGGCGAAAATTAAGCACCTTACTGAAAGATGATTATGACCGCTTGCGATATATTCTGAGTCAAGTTCATTTCTAGGCTTTTCTATGACGGGACAAGAATTGCACCAACTCATTGTTGATAAATGGGGTTATTCCTTTGATGTTCAATTGCGTCGGGTTCGGAATAAAATTTTTTTGCAGGTGATGTGGCGATATTTAGAACAAGCCTCTTTTCCGTTAAGTGAAACCGAATATTTAGAACACTTAAATGCGGTTTCTAGCTATCTTCAAGCGTGGGGAAGTGTTAGCCAAGTCAAAGAATATATCCAAACCACGAAAGAACGTCCTCGTTTAGGAAAAGCCGTAAATATTCCCATTGATCTCGGTGAGAGAACTTCAGAATGGATTTTAGAAGACTGAAAATTTGTCCTTTCTCCTTTGTTGTTAGTCCTTCATCCTTTGTAGCCTAATAACTAATAACGAATAACCAATAACGAATAACTAATGACTAATAGCAAGGAATATGGTATAATAAGCTACTCAATAGCATAAGCATATCAACGCTCTACGGGTCAAATCCTCGTAGTAATAAAGTGATTTTAAAGTAGGTTTTGGTTAATTATGAAAGTAGTGATTCTTGGTGGCGATGGTTTTTGCGGATGGCCCACTTCTCTCCATTTATCAAATGCGGGACATGAGGTGATTATTGTCGATAACTTATCTCGCCGTAATATTGATAATGAGTTGGAAGCGGGTTCTTTGACTCCTATCTCGCCCATGGGAGTGCGTCTGCAAGCATGGAAAGAGGTCAGCGGTAAGGAAATCCAATTCCATAAAATTGATATTGTCGAGGAGTATGATCGCTTACTAAAGTTACTTAGTGAAGAACAACCAGACGCGATCGTGCATTTTGCGGAACAACGAGCCGCCCCCTATTCCATGAAGTCCCCTCGTCATCGTCGCTATACCGTTAATAACAACATTAATGCCACTCATAATGCTCTTTGCGCGATCGCTGAGTTAGGACTAGATACCCATTTAGTTCATTTGGGAACCATGGGGGTTTATGGTTATGGAACCGCAGGCATGAAAATTCCTGAAGGCTATCTCGATATTGAGGTAGTCACGGAAAATGGAGAACGCATCCCCCAACAAATCCTTTATCCTCCGAACCCTGGTAGTATCTATCACATGACCAAAACCCAAGATCAATTGTTGTTTTCCTATTACAACAAAAATGATGGGGTGCGTGTCACTGATTTACACCAAGGAATCGTTTGGGGAACCGATACCGAACAGACAAAGCTAGATGAACGACTAATTAATCGCTTTGATTATGATGGGGATTATGGAACAGTTCTCAATCGCTTCTTGATGCAGGCGGCGATTGGTTATCCTTTAACCGTGCATGGAACAGGCGGACAAACTCGCGCCTTTATCCATATTCAAAATACTGTGCGCTGCATTGAGTTGGCACTACAGTATCCCCCCGAAAAAGGAGAACGAGTGAAGATTCTCAACCAAATGACCGAAACCCATCGGGTTCGCGATTTAGCCCGACTCATTGGCAAATTAACGGATACAGACGTGGCGTATGTAGAAAACCCCCGCAAAGAAGCAGCGGAAAATGATCTGAAGGTAGATAATAGCTGTTTCTTAGAAATGGGCTTGAAACCTACCACTTTAGCTGAGGGATTACTCCACGAAGTCACAGAAATTGCCAAGAAGTATGCCGATTATGCGGATCTCTCGAAAATTCCTTGTACTTCAGTTTGGACGAAAGAACAGAAAGCAGGCGTTCCGCAAGTCAAAGAAGAAGTAACCTCTAATTCCAGTCATCATTAGGTAAGCCAATTATAAAACTGTCACTTAGCCTGATGTCTTTCCAGTAACATCTCGTTACTCTGTAGTCAGTGGTGAGTGAGGAGTAATCGAACGGGAGAGCTTCAGGGGTCGAAACATGGCAAGACTCCCTGAAGTTTTTTCATGTTTGGACTTTTTTCAGATAAATACAGTGGCGCTGACTGCTAGTTAAGGGAGTCGAGAAGCCTTCAACTTTTAAAAATTCACCTCCCCATTGAGAAAGAGTTTGCTTGAGAGTTTGTTCTTCCTCCTCTGTCCAACGCCCCCGATAAAGGACAGCAATTCCTTCAGGTTTTAAAAGGGGCAACGCATATTCGGCACAGGTAGAAGCAGAAGAAACTGCACGTAGCAGGGCAAAATCATACTGCTTATGGTGCGGGGGTTGTTTGCCAATATTTTCGGCTCTTCCCACGATCGCGCTCACTTGCGAGACTCCCAATTCTGGAATTAAGGTTTTGAGAAAAGCAATTTTTTTACGGGTAGAATCCAATAAGGTAACTTGAGCCTTAGGAAGCGCGATCGCGCACGGAAGTCCAGGGAAGCCTGCACCGGTGCCAATATCAATGATCGAAACCCTTGCTAATGGTTCTAAATTAAGCGGCGTTAGGCCACGCAAAGAGTCCCATAAATGTTTTTCCCAAAAGGCTTCAGGTTCGGTAAGGCGGGTTAAATTCAGTTTCTGATTACCCAGAAGAATCCCTTGATAGAGTTCCTCAAATTGTTTTTGCTGTTCAGGAGATGGACACCAGCCCAAGGTTTTTTCCCAAACATGAGTTAAGTTTGGAAGCATATTTTTTATTTAGGGTTTGCTGAAAAAATTGATTGATCGGTGAAGACCGTTATTTGTTATTCGTTATTTGTTATTTGGCAAGTCATCAAAGAATAAGGAACAAAGAACCTAACTTAAGAATGTACCTCAAGAAGCGTGAAAACTGCTTTGTTTTTTCAGGTGAAAGGAAAGAACTGAGTACCAATACTGGTCACTCGCTCTTCTTTAACGGTATCGTTAAATCTGATGGGTTAAGGAGAGCAAAACTATATGTATAATCCTGACAGTGCAATTGAAGCAATTCAAGCCCGAGAAATTCTTGATTCTCGGGGGCGACCAACGGTAGAAGCGCAGGTACAACTCGCCAGTGGGGCGATGGGGTTAGCGCAAGTTCCCAGTGGGGCTTCTACAGGAACATTTGAGGCTCACGAATTGCGAGATGGAGAGACTCGCTATGGGGGAAAGGGGGTTCTCAAAGCGGTAGAAAACATCCATGAAACCTTAGTTCCTGCTTTAATCGACTTCGATGCCCTCGATCAAATGCTCATTGATCAAACCATGAGAGAGGAGGATGGCTCTGATAATAAGTCTAACTTGGGAGCAAATGCCATTCTCGCTGTCTCTCTTGCGACAGCCAAAGCAGCGGCTGATCATCTGATGATACCCCTATATCGCTATTTAGGAGGCCCTACTGCGAATATTTTACCCGTTCCCTTTATGAATGTGATTAACGGCGGAGAACACGCTTCTAATAATGTGGACTTTCAAGAGTTTATGATTGTTCCCATTGGCGCACCAACGTTTAGTGAGGCACTGCGTTGGGGGGCTGAAATTTTTAGTTCCTTAAGCAAAGTCTTAGACTCGAAAGGCTTCTTAACTGGCGTGGGGGATGAGGGTGGATTTGCTCCGAATTTAGAGTCGAATCAAGCGGCGTTAGATATTCTCATGCTGGCAATTGAAAAAGCCGGGTATCTTCCTGGAGAACAGGTGGCTTTGGCGTTAGATGTCGCTGCCAGTGAATTTTATCAAAATGGTTCTTATAGTTATGAGGGAGAGCAACATTCTCCTCAGCAATTAATTGATGATCTCACAGATTTAGCCCGAGATTATCCCATTCTCTCCATTGAAGATGGTTTACAGGAAGATGATTGGGACAACTGGCGAGGATTAACGGAAAAAATTGGAGAACATAAACAGTTGGTGGGAGATGATTTGTTTGTCACCAACCCCAAGCGACTGCAAAAAGGGATTGAAACCAATTCTGGCAATGCGATCTTAATTAAACTTAATCAAATTGGGACATTAAGTGAAACGTTAGAAACCATTGATCTTGCCCATCGGAATCGTTATAGCTGCATGATTAGCCATCGCTCTGGCGAAACGGAAGATACGACGATCGCTGATTTAGCGGTTGCGACTCGCGCTGGGCAAATTAAAACGGGTTCTCTCTCTCGCAGTGAACGGATTGCCAAGTATAATCAGTTATTGCGTATTGAACAAGAACTCGGCGATCGCGCCGTTTATGCCCCTACCGTTGGCTTAGGGCCTCGCTACCAATTCTAAACCATCACTCTTATCAAGGGTTATACAAAGAGAGGGGTTCGGCAAGCGTTAAGAATTGATAATTACTCATTGCCTCGGGGAACTTGATTCATTATTCTAACGATTAACCATCAATTACCTTGATCCCTCTCTCCTTTTTGGTAATGGCTTAATAATCATTAATTTTTAATCACCCTTGATATGGATATTACTCCCAACTCTGTAGCAACCCTTTTAAACTCAGAGGATTACGGCGATCGCCTCAGTGGTATTAACCAATTGCGCCAATTAGAGCCAAAAGACGCTTTTCCTCTGATTGAACCGCTAGTCAATGATACCAATGTAAGAGTCCGCTATGCCGCGGTCAGTCAACTGAGCAGTCTGGGAAATGTGGATCGGGAAAAATCTTTGGCCCTACTGCGCGATCGGCTACAGAATGAGTCAGAAGCGGATGTGCAAGCGGCAGCGGCGGATGCGCTTGGAGGCTTAAAGTTAACCGAAGCCTTAGATGACCTGATCCAACTTTATCACCAAACGGAAGAATGGCTCGTTGAATTTAGTGTTATTGCTTGTCTGGGAGAAATGGGAGATAATCGTGCTTATGATGTCTTAATTGAGGCTCTAAATTCCGAGAATAATTTAGTGAAAACGGTTGCCATTGGATCATTAGGAGAGTTAGGAGAACCGCAAGCAGTGGAGGCGCTCCAACCTTTTGTCAATGATTCAGACTGGCAAGTACGATCGCGCTTAGTGCAAGCCTTTAGCCGTCTCGGTGGCGAACAAGCCCAAACTCTTTTACAGCAGTTGAGCAAGGATGAAGCCGAACAAGTTGCCGAAGAAGCGAAAAAGGCTTTGAGTTAACCCCCCTCAGGGTAATCCCAGATTACGCTACAGTAGAGGACTAGTGGTTAATAAAAAATTACAATTTAATCAAGTATGACTGTTACTGCCGAAACGCCTCCCCTGACTCAAAAAAATCGTCGTCGCGTTGTCTTTCCTTTCACCGCAATTATTGGTCAAGACGATATGAAATTGGCATTATTGCTCAATGTCATTGACCCCAAAATTGGTGGCGTAATGATTATGGGCGATCGCGGCACCGGAAAATCCACTACCATTCGCGCTTTAGCGGATCTGCTTCCCGAAATTGATATTGTCGAAGGGGATCCCTTCAATAGTCATCCTGAGGATCCCGACTTGATGAGTGAGGAAGTGCGACAAAAATGGGAACAAGACACTCCTCTCAATACGGCTAAGCAAAAAGTTCCCATGATTGACCTCCCGTTAGGGGCAACAGAAGATCGGGTTTGTGGCACGATTGATATTGAAAAAGCCCTTGCAGAAGGAATTAAGGCATTTGAACCCGGATTATTAGCGAAAGCCAATCGCGGTTTACTCTATGTGGATGAGGTGAACTTGCTCGATGATCACCTTGTTGATGTGCTATTAGACTCTGCGGCTAGTGGCTGGAATACCGTGGAACGGGAAGGAATTTCCATTCGTCACCCCGCCCGATTTGTCTTAGTGGGGTCTGGAAACCCCGAAGAAGGGGAACTGCGTCCGCAATTATTAGATCGCTTTGGGATGAATGTGGAAGTACGGACGGTGCGCGATCCTGAATTGCGAGTGAAAATTGTTGAACAGCGATCGCACTTTGACCAAGCCCCCCTCGAATTTAGCGAACAATACGAAGACGAACAAACCAAACTGCAACAAACCATTGTTAAAGCCCAAGAATTACTACCGCAAGTGCAAATGGACTATGATCTGCGAGTCAAAGTCTCTCAAGTTTGCGGTGAATTAGACGTAGATGGGCTACGTGGGGATATTGTCACCAATCGGGCGGCGAAGGCTCTGGCGGCGTTAGAAGAGCGCACAGAAGTCAATGTCGAAGATATTCGTCGAGTGATGCCGTTATGTCTCCGTCATCGCCTACGGAAAGATCCTTTAGAGTCCGTTGATTCTGGGTATAAGGTAGAAAAAGCGATCGCGCAAGTGTTTGGCTTGGAATTAGAGTGAGTGCTAAACCGTTACTAAACGGTGTATTTCGGAGTAATTCGGAATATCCTCACACCAGACTCTGCTCTTAAAGGTGAGCTACGCTTGCAGGTCAAGATTTAATGAGATTCGCTAGTCTCAAGCATCGGTGGAGGAACATCGCCCGTTAGCAGGTGGAAAACCGTAAGCCATTACAAGCCTGTAAGCATTGTTGAAGCCAACTTAACCTCCTTATGGAGTGTCGCCGAAAGGCAAACTTTAAGTAAGGGCTGTTTATAAGCAGCCTTTACTTTTAAACTAGATTGATCCCAATTTGTTACGAAATTTCTATACTAGATGACCAGACGAGGAAGAGTAATGGCTTTCTTACCTCTAACTCGTGGTTGTTTGTCCTTTGTGTTCTAATGACCAATGACTAATGCCAGATGACCAAACAATGAGTGACCTTAAATACAAGATGGTAATTGAATGGTCGCAGGAAGATGATTGCTTTTTAGTGGC
>CAZTXK010000050.1:0-5440 GCA_964617275.1 uncultured Dactylococcopsis sp.
AGTATAAGATAGTTCCATCGGATTAATTATTTTTGTGCTGATATGGCAAAATGCTTATTATATCTTATTATATCTTAACACTTATTAAGTGTTATATTTTTTACATTCCAGAGTTATTTACCAGTAATTTCTCTGATTAATTCAATTGATTATTATTGATGGTTGCTTCTTGGCTTAAAAATTTGCGCTTACGCCCGGCTGATCAACGGTATGCCCTTTTAGAAGCCTGTTTAATTGGGATCATTTCTGCACTGGCTGCCTTAACGCTGAAACAAGGGATTGGTTGGCTTGGTGGTTATCGAGTTGATGCGGCAACCGAGTACGGTTGGTTTATTCTCCCCCTGAGTGGTTTTTTCTTTGGCGGATTAACTGGATTTTTGTTGCAATGGCTTTCCCCAGAAGCCACTGGCGGTGGGATTCCACAAGTCAAGATGGTATTAGCGCAGCTGCCAATGTCTCTGTCTATCCGCTCGGCATTGGTGAAGATGTTAGGGACAATTTTTGTTTTAGGAGCGGGGTTTACCCTGGGAAGGCGAGGGCCCACTGTGTATATTGGGGCTGCGTTAGCTGCGCAGTTAAGTGTTTGGTTTCCCACTTCTCCTCAACATCGTCGCCAGATGATTGCTGCCGGGGCAGCGGCTGGGTTAGCGGCGGGATTTAATACCCCCATTGCCGGGATTGTCTTTGTCGTAGAAGAATTAATGCGAGATATTTCTGGGTTTACTTTAGAAACCGCCATTCTCGCTTCTTTTACTGGGGCTGTGGTCTCACGTTTATTAGCCCCAAGTGATGTCACACTCCCCGGTTTAGTTTCAGAGAAGGGATGGGAAGTGAGTTTTGTTCCCGAGGAAATTCCGTTTTTTTTATTACTGGGAATTAGTACAGGCTTATTGGGAATAATATTTAATCGGGGAATTTTATTTAGTCTCAACTTTTATCAAAACCTAAAATGGTTCTTGCCCTTAAAAATTGCCATGGCGGGCTTAATTTCCGGTTCCATTGTTGCCATGCTACCAGCTTTTTTTCGGGATAATGCGGGCTTAAGAGATTTTTTAATTACGGGGGAAGGGGGTTGGCAAATTACCGCGATCGCGCTTGTTGCCTATTTCTGTCTCACCTTAATTGCCTATGGTTCAGGGATTCCGGGAGGATTATTTTCGCCAGCACTGGTTTTAGGGTCGGCACTCGGTTATCTCATTGGCGTAGCAGAAGTCTCGCTCTTTGGTTTTGGCACCGAAAATACCTATGCTTTAGCCGGTATGGGGGCAATGTTTACTGCCGTTGTCCGAGTCCCCGTTACCGCCATTATCATTATTTTTGAGCTAACTGCCAACTTTGAATTAGTTCTCCCCTTAATGATTAGTTGTGCCACGGCTTATGTAGTGGCAGAAGCCCTTTCCAGTGGTTCGCTTTATAAGCAGTTACTGGCAGCAAAAGGCATTCATTTAGAAGAAGAAAGCAATGTCGATCCGATATTGGCTCAGATTACCGCTAAGAGCGTCATGAGTTTTCCCGTAGAAACTCTTTCTGCGGATTTAACCTTAGATGAAGCCTGTCAGATTTTTTCTCGTTCCAACCACCATGGATTTCCGATCATGGAGCAAGGGAAGTTAGTGGGCATAATGAGTGAAAGTGATTTAGAGCAATATATGGGAAGGAGAATTTCGCGAGAGTCAACGCTTAAAGAAATGATGATTTCGCGACCCGTCACAGTCAGTCCGCTAGCTCCCTTACAAGAAGTTCTTTACCTTCTCAATCGCTATCAACTCTCTCATCTTCCCGTCACCAAAAACCAAAGATTACTGGGGATTATTACCCGTAGTGATATTATTCGCGCTGAACTCGAAGCGTTAAACAGCAATGGTAATGGTAAAACTTCAGCAGTAGAACAGCGTTTCGTTAGTGAACCTTCTTATGTCATTTATCAAACGCGATCGCCGGCAGTCGGGAAAGGACGAATTTTGCTCCCTCTGGCTAACCCTGATTCTGTTGTTATTTTGACAGCTATTACTCGCTCTTTTGCTCAATTTCGACAAGGAGAATTAGAATTACTGAACCTAATTAAAGTCTCTCGTAAAATTCCTCCCCATCAGGTGTGGGTGAATCCCATTCCGGGGAGGGAGTTATTGCAAAAAGCAGAAGCCCTTGTGCAACAAGAAGATATCCCTGTTCATACTCAACTGAGAACGACTCATAATCTCAGTGAAGCAATTTTAGAAGTCATTGAAGAACGGAAAATTTCCTTACTGGTGATGGGTTGGAAGGGAACCAAAAATGTTATTACTGGCCGGCTGTTTGGTAATCTTGCAGAAAAAATTGTCCGACGCGCCCCTTGTGATGTGGTTTTTATTAAACCGAAAAAAGAAGCCAAACTCACTGATTTATCAGCATCGCAACGTTGGCTAATTCCCATCGCCTTTCAAGACGGAAAAGCAGACAAACTCTTAGCGTTACTTCCCCAATTAAGTGCTTTTACTCATGCTCCTGAGTTTATTCTCTGTCCCGTGGATCAATCTAAGCCGATTCCAGATATTACCTCTAAATGGAGTAAAAAATTGCAAGCCCCTGTCCAGAGTATTCCGATTTCTGCTCAGTCTAGAGAAAATGGCGTTTTACAATTAGCAACAGAGAAAGAGTGTGATGTGATTGTTTTAGTCACAACCTTAAAACACGCTTCTCGTTCTTTAACCCTCGAACCAACCTTTGAAAATAATTTACCTGCGATGATTGCAAAACGCTTCCACGGAACAGTTATTTTAGTGCGTCCCGCTTGAGTTGTCCTTGGTAAAGCAGTGACCAGTAATCAGTGACCAGTGAACAAATAACTAATAACTAATAACAAATAACTAATTAAAAAGGGGCGATCATATAAGCTAATACAGCAATAATGATCCCAAGAATTACGCCCACAATTACTTGTAACGGGGTATGTCCTAAGAGTTCTTTTAATTTTTCCTCATTAAATTCTTGTTTCTCGTGAAATAATTCATCCACCATTTGATTGAGAAGTCGTGCTTGTTTTCCAGCTGCTTGTCGGACTCCTGCGGCATCATACATCACAATAATGGCAAAGAGGAGCGCGATCGCGAAACTGGTACTATCCCATCCTTCTTTAATTCCTACCCCTGTCGCTAAAGAAGCCACTAACGCCGAATGAGCGCTAGGCATTCCCCCAGTGGTAAACAGCGATCGCGCATCAAACTTTCCCTCACGAATTAACTCAATTACAAATTTCAGCCCTTGCGCCAACAAACAAGCAATCAAAGACACCCAGAGGAGATCATTATCAAGAAGACTGGAAACATCTTGCATCATTAATTCTTACGATTCGCGATAAACTGTGCCAGAGCTTGCAAAGGAATCCCAGCGTCACCATAGGGAGAAATTTCCGCAATTGCCCCATCAATCAACTCATCTGCTTTTGCCTTTGAGGCTTCTAACCCCAATAGACGAGGATAAGTCGCTTTATCTGCCGCCACATCTTTGCCGGCTGTCTTTCCTAACTCTTCCTGCGTGGCAGTAATATCGAGAATATCATCAATAATCTGGAAAGCCAAACCAATGTTATAGGCATAACGGGATAATCCTGCTAACTCTTCTTCTTTTGCTCCTCCTAACAACGCGCCGCTGACAACACAAGCCTCTAATAAGGCTCCTGTTTTGTGCGTATGAATATATTGCAATGTCTCCAAACTAATATCAGGATTATTTTCCGAGGCTAAATCAACTACTTGACCGCCAACTAAGCCGGCTGCCCCCACAGTATTCCCTAATTTCGCAATTACCTTGAGAACCGCATTGGGATCAACGTCTCTGCTATAAGCTGCAATATACTCAAAAGCATAGGAAAGTAACCCATCCCCGGCAAGAATCGCCATATCTTCCCCAAATTTCTTATGATTCGTCAATTGTCCGCGCCGATAATCATCATTATCCATCGCCGGTAAATCATCATGAATCAGCGACATGGTGTGAACCATCTCCAAAGCACAGGCAGTGGGCATCGCCATTTCAATCGTTCCCCCCACCAACTCACAACTTGCCAAACAGAGAATCGGGCGGAACCGTTTTCCGCCTGCTAAAAGGGAATAGCGCATTGCCTCGTAGATCGTGGCCGGTTCTCCCATTGCCAGAGACTGATCGAGCGCCTTTTCGACAATGGCCTTTCTTGATTGGAGATAGGCATCTAAATCGAAAGTTAGGTTTTGTGGGCAAGCAGATTGATTAGTCATCCTTATTTCTAATTAACGCGGTTAGTTAAGTCGAGATCGCAGAATCGCAGATTACACCTTCTTAAATGGAAGGGGCTTGCTGCTTTGATTTTCTATTGTACGGGTCAACGGCTCAATCATTAAAAAAACGATTTTCAAAACTGCGAACCGTATTTTCTAACAACATGGTGACAGTCATTGGCCCCACACCTCCCGGAACGGGCGTAATATAACTTGCCTTTTCCGCAACTCCCGAATAATCCACATCACCAATGAGCCGTTTTTTCCCATAGTCATCCTCAATGCGATTCATGCCAATATCAATCACCACCGCCTCCGGTTTAACCATCTCTGGGGTAATGAGGTTAGCTTTTCCCACCGCCACACATAAAATATCGGCTTGTTGACTCAGTTCCTGTAAATCTGCTTGCGGGGTTTTCCCATGAGCCATGGTTACCGTCGCATTCGCCGCTAAGAGCATCAAAGCAAGGGGTTTCCCCACAAGAATACTGCGCCCAATGACCAAAGCCCTTTTACCTGTGAGTGTCAAATTATAGGTTTCTAATAAACGCATCACCCCGGCTGGGGTACAACTTTTTAAGCCTTTTTCCCCTCGCACTAATTGTCCTAAATTGGTCGGGTGTAAGCCATCAACATCTTTTTCGGGGGCAATTTTATAAAGGGCTTGAATGGCATCGAGATGTTCAGGAAGCGGCAGTTGAACTAAAATGCCATCGACGCGAGAATCTTGATTGAGTTCAGCAATTTTGGCTTCTAGTTCCTCTTGCGTGGTGCTACTAGGAAAATGTTGACCAAAGGAAGTGATACCAACTTTCTCACAGGCTTTCTCTTTATTGCGGACATAAACGGCACTGGCTGGGTCATCTCCTACCATTAAAACAGCCAACCCAGGCGGTCTTTCTGCTTGAGGCTGGAGCGTTTCTACGCGCTGTTTGAGTTCCCCTTGAATTTTTTGGGCAAGGGCTTTTCCATCTAATTTTTGGGCGATTGGAGCATTCATTGCAAAATTTCTGAATTATCGGGATACTCTATGTTAGTGTCTCAGATTTTGTCCGTTTAAGGAAAGCGCAATTGAACGATAAAATGAAATGCTGATTGCAATAAACCAAGGATATGCCCATGATTTCAACCAACGATTTTAGAACTGGCTTGACCATTGAATTAGATGGCACTGTCTGGCGAGTGGTGGAGTTCCTTCATGTTAAACC
>CAZTXK010000050.1:5540-12382 GCA_964617275.1 uncultured Dactylococcopsis sp.
GAAACTGGCGCACAGGTGATGGTTCCCCTATTTATTTCTGTTGGTGAACGCATTAAAATTGATACTCGCAACGACACTTATGTCGGTCGGGGGGAATAATTAAACAAGATTTGTTTCCTGTTAACTCTCTTGGGAAAATAAGATGAAAACTGTTGAAGAGGATATATAACTGGTGTCAATCGACTTTAACGAGATTCGTGAACTTCTAAACGCCATTTCTCAGGCAGATATTGCCGAATTTAGCCTTAAAAGCGATCAGTTCGAGCTAACTGTTCGCAAGGGGCTGGTGAGTGCGCCTTCGGAAACGCAACCTCCCCCCCAACCGACTCAAGCCCCGGCAACTGCACCGTCATCTTCTGCGGAAGAATCAACGCCCCCTCCCACGACTGATAAAAGCCAGTGGGAAGCAATTACTTCCCCGATTGTGGGAACGTTTTATGAAGCTCCTGCCCCAGGAGAACCGCCTTTTGTGAAAGTGGGCGATCACATTCAGGTCAATCAAACGGTTTGCATTGTCGAAGCCATGAAAATTATGAATGAAATTGAAGCAGAAGTGTCTGGAGAGGTGATGGAAATTGCGGTTGAAAATGGGGAACCCGTAGAATTTGGTCAAGCTCTTATACGAGTCAAGCCCGATTAATTATCAAGGGGATAATTAGCATTAAATTCTTCTCGGGTTAGGGGTTGAGGAACCTGCAGTCCTTCTCCCCCTAAGTATTCTAAGGGTTCTCCTTCTACGTTTAACCACACTTTTGCATCAGGATCAAAACTAGTGGCGGTATAGACAACTTGCCCCAAACGACCAATCATGGAAGCACTACCACCGCCAAACACAAAGTCTTCTGATAAGTCAATATGAACGCCATCTTCCCGAACACTGACTTCACGCAGTTCTGTGCTAGGGGGAATGGTACTGGCGTAGTTGGGATTATCAACGCCTTGCATCAGACTGGCAAAGGCTTTTTCTAGAGCCACTTCTGGATTACTGGTCTCTTCTAGAGGAATTGATTGAGCCACTAACTCTTCTCTCGTTTCAGTCACTTCCAACCAATAAACCTGCACTTCCACTTGTTCAGCAGCGGTGGGGGTAGGGTCTTCCTCATTCGGTTGCTCAGTTTGTCTGAGTTGTTCAGGAACCCAAGCAGGAGCTTCCCCACTTCTGATGCTTGTCCAAGCCCACCACGCGCCTAAACCGCCAGCGACAATAAGGACACTGGAAAGACCAACAATAAATCCTGTTGAAAACTGATAACCTTTTTTCTGCTCTTGCATAATTACCTTTTAGACGATGGGTTATTTATTACGGAGGGAGAAGAAAAGGAACTCTCCGACGTTGTCTCATTTTTAATCTGGACAAACGCTGCTAATTTTACCTCATCTTCTTCTATATTTAATTGTAAAAGCCTTGCTAGGATGTTTTGTTCTTCTAAGGCCTCAAGATTCAACCGTTCGCTTACTCTTTGGGTAACTGCGGCAACTAACCCCGAGGGAAAGGGTCGGTTATTAACCGTCACTGTTGGGTTCAAAAATTGCAGTTGTTTGCCCTGTTTCGTGGCAATTGCTGATTCTAGGCGAATATTAAAGGTGGCTGTTTCCTCGGTTCTCTGCGAGCGAGAAACCCGAGTTTCAAAATTAAAGGCAAAACGATTATTATCGAGAAATTCTAACTCTGAGCTTAATAATTCGTAATTTTGATTGCGACCATTGGGAAATTGCTTGGCAACTCGTTGGATAATTTTTTCTAGCTGGGCTTGAACTGCCTCAGAGCTTAAAAATTGATTGAGGTCGTCTTCGCTAAGACTGATTTGTAGAGCCACTTGCAACGGTTCCTCTAGGGTCTCTCGAAACCGTTGAAAACCCTCCGTATTTCCTTGTCGTAAGCGATTAAAGTCGAGGGCAATGGGATCGGTTTCTAACGCCAAGGCGCTGAGGTTTAAGTTAGGGGAAAGCCTGACTCCCTCGCCAGCAAGACGAATCCGTTGAATGTTTCCTTGTAGCAGTTGATGACTGGGAGTATTATCAACCCGAACTTTTAAGGTTTCTACCTCCTTAACTTGTTCCCGAAACGCCGCTTCGATACGTTGATCGACAATGAAACCCAAGGGCGAAACCCCACCCATAAGACTGGCGAGTAAAATTGAGAGAAATTCCATTATTGATAATCAGGTTGTTGGGTTGATTCAAGGGAGTGATCTTCTTGCTTTTTGGCAACTTCCGAGGTGGAAGATTGGCTGGTTTGGGCAAGATAGATGCCGGTGAGAACGACGGCAAAACCAAGCCAAGTGGTGATACTGAGAGATTCTAAGAAGATAAACCAAGCTAAAACAGCACTGATCACGGGTTCTAGGAGTAAAAAGATGGAGACAAAACTAGAAGAAAAAACGTTCATGCTTTCAGCGATTAAGCGTTGACCTAAGCCTTCGCTAATGATTCCTAAGCCAATGACGGCTAAAATCGCTACTTGGGTGGTGGGAAATATCTGTTCCTTGGTAAATAGCATAATCAGAAGTAAGATAACACTTCCGGTGGCACAACGCCAGAGGAGGATGGTGGTTGCAGAGAAGCGCGATCGCAGCTGTTCGACAATGAGAAAGTAAGTTCCTAAAAAAACCGCCGATAAAATGGCATAAATATCGCCCATAAATGATCCTTCTCCCACGCCTGCTAAGTCTTCTAAACCGAGGGTAATTGCACCCGTAACGGCAATTGCCATGCCAATGAGAAATTTAGAGTCAAATTTTTTACCGAGGAACATCCAACTACCAAGAGTGGTAAAAATGGGCGTAAGGTTATTGAGGAGCATACTTTTGGCAACGGTGGTATATTGTAGGGAAATTGCCCATAACACAAGGGAGATTGTGGCAACTGTTCCCACTGATCCTAATAGCCACCACTGTTTTACGGTTATTGGGGTGTCTTCCTCTTGTTTGGGTGGCGAAAATCTCCGACTCAGAAATTGCCAACTCCCGAAGGAAATAAAAAAGATAAAAAGACGGTTAAAAACGGTTGCCTTTGCGCCTACTTCAGTTTCACTTAAGCGGATAAAAATGGGGGCAAAGGAAATACAAAGCAAGGCAAAGCAGAGAGTAAGTAAAGCAAAGAGAAAGGGACGACTAATTTTTTCTTTTGGAATTAATTGTTCTTTTTCTGACATTGTCACTGTTTGGATTAAGTTAGTTAGATGCACTTGGCACTTCTAGGTATCGTCTATGACGCTGGCAACAGTAAACAGTGTAATTGATGACAAATTAGCGCGATCGTCCTTGCAGGGGATTTTTTATAGGGTTTCGGGATCGATTCCCATTTCTCTGAGTTTGGCAGCAAATTTCATTTTTTCTGTTTGCGCTTGTTGGGCTTCCTGCTGGGCTTGCTGCGCTTCCTGCTGGGCTTGTTGAGCTTCCTGCTTTGCCTGTTGGGCTTCTTGTTGTGCTTGCTGGGCGATTTCCCCTCTTGTGGGTAAAATGTTTCCCTCCGTATCAGCCCACCGCAACCAAGTAGTCGTTACGCCTTCATTATCTCCTTCCCATCGGGTTAAATACAGTTGCATTCC
This sequence comes from uncultured Dactylococcopsis sp., assembly GCA_964617275.1. Taxonomy (GTDB): domain Bacteria; phylum Cyanobacteriota; class Cyanobacteriia; order Cyanobacteriales; family Rubidibacteraceae; genus Halothece. The sequence goes on from CAZTXK010000050.1 coordinate 9,091, forward strand.
TTGAGAGAAATAGCCTTTTTCTTCCCAAGTCATTTCCTGATACTGATTACCCACTAACCGAAAGCCGACAAAGTCTTCTGGAGCAAAGGGATCATACCAAAAATATTCTGGGACGCGCATTTGATTTTGATAAATGTCTTTTTTGAGGGTTTTATCCTCGTTGGCGGTGCTTTTAGAAAGTAGTTCAACAACGATATCAGGGGCTTTTCCTTCTTCCCAAACGACCCAACTTTTTCGTTCGGTTTTGGGAACATCTAAAACGGCAAAAAAATCTGGCCCCCGAAAGTCTTGATTTTTTAATTGAGCGGCACTGTAATAGATAAACATATTGCCACTGACATAGCCATTATCTCGCTTTTCTAACCAAGGATAGAGGCTATGAATAAGTAAATCCATCTGCATTTTGTGTCGTTGCGTTTCCATGGGAATGCCATCGTCGCAGGGGAGTTCGTCTTGAGTGGGTAGGGTAATTGAGGAAGTAGCAGTCATGGTCAGTTAAGCTCAAATAAACTCGCTAATTTTAGTTTCATCTTAGCTTATGGGTTACTGCTTAGAATTATGATTCCAATTAAACAAAATAAAATGCCAATAAGTTTAGTTAGGGTGATGGTTTCTTGAAGGAAAATAAAGGCTAAAATAGCTGTAATTATAGGATATAAGCTGGTAATAACAACGACTTTAGAAGCCTCTCCTTGCGCGATCGCGTTAAAAAAGAAAAATGCCCCTAAACTGGTAAACATTCCCACTAAAATAGCTAAATAAGTCCAACCATTTTCCCAATGAAAGGAAAAAGAATTACGATAGGTCAAGATATAAATCGGAATTCCCAATGCTGATCCTAATAAGGAATAAATCAGCATACTGGGGGCATTAAGTTCGGTACTAATAAATTTAGAGAGAAATCCCCAAATTCCATAAATTAAGAGACAAATTAAACTAAAAAATAACCAAGACATTAAGATATTACAGGGTTAATTCATAAAAACCCCCTCCCGATAAGAGAGGGGAAAAAGAAGATGTTACCAATTAAGAGAAATTAGTAAGTCGCGGCGACTGCCAGATTTTCAGGGATGACATTCCGCAAACGTTGACCATAGAAATTTAAGGCATTACCGCCGAGTAAACGTCCAAGGTAATCGCGATCGTAGTCAGCAATGGTTGCCGCTTCGGTAACACAATCTTGTAATACGCCATCCCAGTGACCATAATCTCCTGAGAAGCAAGCAATCTGTTTACCCATTTCGCCCATGGCTTGAGGAAGATAGGAAGGCGCGGGATCATCTGATTCAAAGGAGGCAAAAATTTGTCCCCGTTTGAAATAATCAAGCGGATCACGGTGTTTTAAGTGATAATGTTCGTAGAGGCTGTCATCCTCAATTTTGGTGGGATCAGTCTGCTTATTCCACAACAGATCAAATAAGTTTCGCGCTTGGGAGATAATATTCACATTATTTTCGCCACCGCGTTCTTGGATCATTAACTTGGTAAAGTCCATTAAAGACGGGCGATAGGGGTTTTGGGGATCAAAGTCGCGAATCCGTTTTTCCCAATGTTCATGGAAAGCATGGGCGAGATCAGGAATCCAGCCACAACCGCCTTCTAAGAAACCCACCCGTAGCGTTGGAAATTCTTCAAATGCCCCATCAAAGATCATACGAGCTAGGGCGTGTTGTTGCTGATTGCGCTGGACAAAGATATGGCTGAGAACAAAGGTTTCCATGTGATCGGCAACACCACCCACCATATGCGAACCGGGACCGCCGTGAATGCCTAAACCAATGTCGAGATCAACCGCAGCTTGTAAGATCGGGCGGAAATCAGGGTGAGAAATTGACTTACAGGTGCGAATCTCAGGGAACGCATCAGGGGCTTTCGGGTGAGGAATGGGGAGATTGGGCGCAACGGCAACGGAAATCATGCCCAGTTCATTCACACAACGGTACATTTCCTTCACCGCTTCCTCTACATCCTGTAAGGAAATCACGCCCACTGGTTGTAAGCGATTATCATACCCCTTACAATCATCGGCCATGTAGTTGTTATAGGCTTTACAGAGAGCTATGGCGAGGTCTTTATCAAGAATGCTAGAAAAGATGAGATTCAGGGTTCCATAAATGGTATGAATGTCAATCCCTTCCTGATCCATGTGTTCGAGGCGAACTTTATTAAACATCGCCCCTAATGTCGTTTCGGGATTAAGACCGCGAAAAACCCCTTTTCCGAACCCTTGGGGTTTCGGGAACATTCGCACCGCATCATTTTCCTTGGTTTGTGGATTCCAATCGACAATTCTTGCCCGTTGATCTCCTAAACTGTCAACCACTAAACCGACGCGATCGCGATATTCAGGGTCTAAATAATCGCGCATAATCAGTGGATTTTCTAACTTATGGGCATCAGCATCAATGACTAATAAACCGTTATACATTCACTTCAACTCCTTGTAACAATGTGCAATTTTGTTGTCTTAATTAGAGTGTTGTTTTCTCTGTTGAAATAGCTGTCGTAAGCCAAACCAATTTTCAAACGACCAAGCGAGGGAAACTAAAATCGTAATCCCGGGATATTGCTTAAAAGCAGGTTCATTTTTTTCAAAGAAAATGTGTCCGCCAATGGCAAAAACTTGCGTTAAAATGCCGCAAACTAATGTTAATCGCCAGTCAACAAACAAACAACCAATTCCGACAAACACAAGGATATTAGTGATGTGGTGTAACGCTTGGTTAATGGGATGTTGATGACCGGCAATAAAGTATTCTTTCGCTTGTTGGAAGTAAGTCAATCTCACTCTCCTTTTATTAATAACTTCTGAAAGTTTAATCTGGGGATAGGAATGGAAGATTTCAGTATTTGTAACTCTGATAGTCTAGCTTATTTACCACCATTTGAGCGTCAAATATCCAGACTGCTGAGACAGTTCTTCTTCTGTCACCCAATCCACTAATTTATAAGTGCCAAAGACATGATCCCACCAATCAACTCCTAAGCCAAAATTGTGATGCCACATGCCATATTTATGATGAACATAGTGGACAGGCATTTTCATCCAGAAGCATCGCCTGGGGTTTTCATGTTGGAGTTGGTGGGCGTAAGCAGAAAAGGCGGCATAAGCTAACGCGCCGAGTAGCCATCCCATTCCTGCTTCCCAAGAAAAGAGAAAAGGAATGAGCATGACAATTAGGCTACCTTTAATATAATCCAGAAATTCCCAGAGGACACCTTGCCCCTCATTGCGACGATGATGATCTCGGTGACGTTCCCCCAATTTCTGGGAAGCGTGCATCAACCGATG
>CAZTXK010000051.1:0-12325 GCA_964617275.1 uncultured Dactylococcopsis sp.
GGTTAGGCTTGCTTTCCCCAATTCCCTGAAGGTAAAAACATTCCCCCTAATTGTTGGACGCGCTGAAAGTCCATGCGATACCCCCAAGCCTCCCCTAAAAATTCATCAGTTAGGGAATAGACAGTTATCCATTCCCGTTGATACATATTTTCTTCTGGTGGGCGGTTGGGATCATAGTCTTCAAGATCATCGATCGCGCTTAAGACGCTTTCCTCAGAGAGAGTCAATAAAACCCCTTTTACTTTGGTATCTCCAGTGGTCATCCCTGGATAACCCACTTTTAAGGCGTAGAGATGACCATAGGTATAAGCAGGAGTAATGTCGCTAACCTTTCCCTCACAATAGGGCTTAAAGTTAGCTTCTCCTGGCTTGAGTGTGCCGTAAACAAAAACTCGCAATGGGTTCACTTCACTTGGTAATTATACGATGCCTTCAGCATATGATAGGTGACAAGCAGTTGAGTCAGCGCAAGGGGATAACTTTGAATGTTTTCTCCGGTTGTTCCCACAACTTTTCCAATTTGAACTTCACTATCAATGTTACAGAAATTGGCGAGATAAGGAACTTCCGAACAGAGAATTTTCTCCATATCAATCACTTCCTCTTTGGTGGCACTTCCTTCGATTTCTAAAACATCAACGGGTTTCCCCATATCTCGCTCTAATTCTAAACGCACTGAGCCGTTTTCGGGTTTGTTTTCAAATAAACGCACTAAATCTGGGTGAGGAATGGTGGGGCGTAAAACAAGACTCACATTGAGATTGCCATTACTTTCTTCGGCGTGTTCTTTAGGAGGATAGAAACTCACCACGACATCTGCCCATTCCCGTTGCGGACGAATATAGGCTTCAGAGTCGGGTTCTCGCTTTTTTAACGCTTCTAAAACTTGTTCTTCGGTATAACTGCGCTTGCGCGTATCTCGTTTTACTTTCCAAGTGGCGCGTAAGGATTCTGGTGGCGCAAGATACACTTTGACATCAAAAGCATCGCGACAGGCTTGAGTGTAATACCCTAATAATCCTTCGAGAATGACAAACTTCTTCGGTTCGATATATTCAGGGGGATCCAATTTGCCAGTTTCATGATTATAAATGGGTTTCAGAATCGGTTGTCCCCCTCGCAGTAGGGAAATGTGCTGCTGCATGACATCAAGATAGTTGCAGTCAGGGTGAAGCGCACTTAAACCCACCTCTTTCCGTTGTTCGCGATCATAGCGGTGATAATCATCAGTGCAAATAACGGTAACATTTTCTTCCCCTAAAATTTGGGCGATGCCTTTGGTTAATGTGGTTTTTCCAGCGGCGCTATCCCCAACAATTCCCAGAATAATTCGACGTTCAGCCATAATTGATGATACTATAATTAACTCTTAAGTACCGGTCAATTGTAACTGTTTTCCGGTAAACAGTTAATAGTCTGATCCAAAAGGGAAATTCCTTGTTCTAAACTTTTAATTTGGGAAAGGTTATCTCGTAATTCCGATGCTCCGGGAAATCCTTTGGCATACCAAGCAAGATGTTTTCGGGACTGATAAATGCCGCGATCGCCGCGATATTCCCATAACCCTTGTAAATGGTCTTTGGCACAAGTTAAAAGCTCTTCTGGGCTGGGTTGAGGGCGTTTTTCCCCCGTTTTAAGGAAATAATCAATTTCTCCCACCAAAAAGGGGTAGCCTAAGGTTCCGCGAGAACACATCACGCCATCAGCACCCGTTTCCTCTAAGCAGCGTATCGCATCATCAACGGAAAAAATATCTCCATTGGCAATCACTGGGATGGATAAATGATCTTTAACTTTTTTTATCCAATGCCATTGCGCTTTGCCGTTATAGCCCTGCGATCGCGTCCGTCCATGTAAGGTTAACATCTGCGCCCCGGCATCTTCTAACCGTTTTGCAAACTCTAAAATATTAATTTCCTGCTCATTCCAACCAATGCGCGTTTTTACAGACACAGGAACATTTACTGCCTTCACCACAGCTTTCACAATCGCCTCAGCAACTTCAGGTTGACGCAATAGCGATGAACCGCCGCCCTTTTTCGTAATTTTATTCACTGGGCAACCCATATTAATATCAACCGTTTGCGCTCCTTCCGCAACGGCTTTTTCCGCCGCTTCCCCCATAAAGTCAGGACGACAATCAAAGAGTTGAATACTAATCGGGGTTTCATTCGGGGCAATATTCATCACTTGGGGAAGTTCGCGTAAATGATGAATTTCCTTAGCACTGACCATTTCTGTGTAGAGCATGGATTCGGGGGCATAACGGCGCACTAACCGACGAAATACCTGATCGGTTACTCCCGATAAGGGAGACTGTAAAACACGGCTATTAACTGCCACTGAGCCAATTTTAAGGGGAGTTGCTGCTGACATCGCCTTAAAGTAATCCGACAAAATGTAGGGGACCTGTACCACTAATTAATTCAATGAGTAACGCAATAAAGCCTAACATTGCCAAGCGACCATTCCAAACTTCGGCAGTGGTTGTCATGCCCCATTCCCAACGTTCTTGGGGATACATTTTTAAGTTTTTCTTCAGGGGGGTTACTTCGGCAAAACTGCGATCGGGGGAATTAAGCGCGTTTTCTACACAGTTGGTCAGGGCTTGAATAAAGGTAGCATCGGTATTGAGGGCTGGAACCCGTTGGAAGTTTTCAATGCCAGACTCATAAGCCAATTCTCGATACTCAATATCAATTTCTTGCAGGGTTTCAATATGTTCGGAAACAAAGCTAATAGGAATGACCAGCAACTGTTTAATTCCCTGCTCTCCTAATTCTACTAACGCTTCTTCTGTGTAGGGTTTCAGCCATTCCACCGGACCAACACGACTCTGGTAAGCAAGGGTATGATCATTGGGCCGGTTTAAGGTTTCCATAATCAGACGAGCGCATTCCTCAATTTCGTATTGGTAAGGATCACCTGCCTCCTCGACATAGCTGAGAGGAACGCCATGGGCGCTGAAAAAGATATGCACTTGATCGGGATTCTCAAACTTATCCAGTTCAGTGGCAATTAAATTTGCCATAGCTTGTAAATAAGCTGGCTCATCATACCACGAGGGAACGACGGTATAGGGGATTTTTTGCAGGGCGGGATCTTCTTGCCAAATCCGTTCTAATACTCGGAAACTAGAGCCACTGGTACTAATGGAAAATTGGGGATAAAGGGGCAGGATCACCAGTTTTTCGGGTTTATCTCGCTTAATCCGCACTACGGCTTCTTCTGTGAAAGGATGCCAGTAGCGCATTCCCATATAGACTTTTGCTTCGTACCCTTGAGCTTCTAGTTCTGTTTTAAGGGCTTCGGCTTGTTGTTGAGTAATCCGACGCAGAGGGGAACCGCCGCCAATTTCTTTGTAGTTTTCTTGGGATTTGCGCGATCGCAGTGTGGAAATAAACCATGCTAACGGTTTCTGTAACCACGGAATCGGCAAGCGGATAATTTCTGGGTCAGAAAACAAATTATATAAAAAGGGACGAACATCCTCTAGCTCGTCTGGTCCGCCTAAATTTAGAAGTAAAACCCCGACTCGACCCATGATAAATATTGATTGATTAAAGTTAAGTTTTCAGATTCTTTACTAAGTTTAACAATATCTGACTTATTGAGTTTACCTTGCAAGAATTCTTAGAATTTTCCTTAATCACCCTGATACCATAGAATTGTATCACTTTTGTTTACGGCAAGGATAGGAGCAGTTATGATTAATCTTAAAGTTTCCAGCATTAAATGCGAAGGATGCGCCGAAGCCATTACCAACGAAATTCAAAATAATGATCCTAACGCGAAAGTCAATGTTGATGTGGATAACAAAACGGTGAAAGTGGAAACCACTGCTCAAGAAGAAGCCGTTAAAAATATGATTGCCGCGGCTGGACATACTGTGGGATAATCTCCAGATTAAGTTATATTTAGGGAATTAGAGTAATGACCCGCCACTTGCTTCCCAAATGAGAGAAGAAAACACCTTTTATTACTTTGCCTACGGCTCTTGTATGTGTCCGGTTGACCTCAAACGTACCCTACAAGAAAATGCTTATCCCTATGTAGTGGGGCCAGCTACCCTTCCCCATTATCGTCTCGGATTTTATCACCGCTCTCCCCATCGCAATTGTGGGGTGTTAGATGTAGTGCGCGATCGCAGTGCTTCCGTGATGGGAGTTCTCTACAAGTTGCCTTGGCGATTTAGTGAGCATCTTGATATCCGCGAAGAAGTGCCGACCAATGGTTATCGACGGGAAGAAGTGAGTGTCAAATGTCAAGGAAAATGGTATGACGGCGTTCGCACCTATACGGTTGTCAATAAGCTACCGCGCGAGATTCCCCCCAATGAATGGTATTTTCATGTCGTACTACGCGGCGCAACCACTTGTGGGCTTCCCGAAGACTATCGCTGGCAGCTTTTCTATCAAATGCACAACTTACAGCAGGCAGCCGCCAACCTCTCTTTTGATCAAATAGCTTCAGAATAACGCATTGCGCCCGGGTGAGCTTCGATACTGAAAAATTATAATTAACATTATTCCCCACAAATTCTTTCCAGATCAGTATTAGAAGGGAGAAAATAGAAGAGAAGGTTGGAGAACAAAGTATGTCAGATAATTTACGAAGCAAAGCCGTTACCCAAGGAACCCAACGCGCCCCTAACCGCGCCATGTTGCGGGCGGTGGGATTTGAAGATCAAGATTTTAATAAGCCGATTGTTGGGCTTGCCAATGGGTTTAGCACCATTACTCCCTGCAATATGGGGATTGATGATTTAGCCATCCGCGCTGAAGCTGGTTTTAAACAAGCCGGGGCGATGCCTCAAATGTTTGGCACAATTACCATTTCTGATGGTATTTCCATGGGAACAGAAGGGATGAAATACTCTCTTGTTTCCCGAGATGTCATTGCTGATTCGATTGAAACCGTGTGTAATGGGCAAAGCATGGATGGGGTATTAGCCATCGGGGGCTGTGATAAAAATATGCCGGGGGCAATGATTGCCATGGCACGTCTGAATATTCCCAGTATTTTTGTTTATGGGGGAACCATTAAACCGGGGCATTATAACGGGCAAGATTTAACCATTGTTAGTGCTTTTGAAGCCGTAGGACAACACAGTGCAGGGAAAATTGATGAAGCCCATTTAACGGAAATTGAACGTCGGGCTTGCCCCGGGGCTGGTTCTTGTGGGGGAATGTTTACCGCCAATACCATGTCTTCAGCATTTGAAGTCATGGGGATGAGTCTTCCCTATTCTTCTACCATGGCTGCCGAAGATGCGGAAAAAGCAGATAGTGCGGAAAAGTCTGCCTTTACTCTCGTTGAGGCAATTCGCAAACAGATTCTCCCTAGTCAAATTTTAACCCGTAAGGCGTTTGAAAATGCCATTTCGGTGATTATGGCAGTGGGGGGATCAACTAATGCCGTTTTGCATCTCCTAGCTATTGCCAATACCATTGGGGTGGATTTAACCTTAGATGATTTTGCCAAAATTCGCGATCGCGTTCCTGTTTTATGTGATCTCAAACCTTCAGGGCGGTATGTGATTACCAATCTTCATGAAGTGGGGGGCATTCCCTTAGTGATGAAAATGCTCCTTGAACATGACCTTTTACATGGAGATGCTTTAACCATTACGGGGCAAACCATTGCCGAAATTTTAGAAGATGTCCCCAGTACCCCTCCTAGTGGTCAAGAAGTGATCCGGCAGTGGGATAATCCCCTGTATGAAACAGGACATTTAGCCATTCTCAAAGGGAATCTTGCCAGTGAAGGGGCAGTGGCAAAAATTAGCGGCGTAAAAACTCCCAAAATTACGGGACCGGCAAGAGTGTTTGAATCAGAAGAAGACTGTTTAGATGCGATTCTTGCTGGGAAAATTAAGGCTGGAGATATCGTCGTGATTCGCAATGAGGGGCCAAAAGGCGGTCCCGGGATGCGCGAGATGCTAGCCCCCACCTCGGCAATTATTGGGGCTGGTTTAGGCGACTCGGTGGGCTTAATTACCGATGGTCGTTTTTCTGGGGGAACCTATGGCATGGTTGTGGGTCATGTTGCCCCCGAAGCGGCAGTGGGTGGTACCATTGGCTTAGTGGAAGAAGGAGATACCATTACCATTGATTCTTACGCGCGATCGCTGCATCTTGAGGTTAGCGACGAAGAATTAGAACAACGGCGACAAAACTGGCAATCTCCCTCCCCTCGTTATCCCAGAGGAGTTTTAGCCAAATATGCCCAACTCGTCTCTTCTAGCAGTTTAGGCGCGGTGACCGATTTAGATTTGACGCAATAACGAGAAAAACTAAGTATGGAGGGTTCTCTCCATGCTTAGGCAATTAATTAGCAACTTCCTCTTCTATCTCTAGAGAAAGCTCACGACAGGGAATGGTATCTTCATGAATCGTGCCTTGTTCAGGGGCATGAATCTCTAAAACAGCATCCTCAGGAGCTTCAAACAAAAATCGCTGGGCCGGAAAAACCACCCTCTCTAAATACCAGTTGGGAACATTGCTAATGCGAGCAATCACCACTTGGCTACGGTGATTAAAAAAGTGACACATTAACATGGTTTTTTTATCTTCGACAGGTTGAGATGCAATCATTGAGTTATATCCTAATTTGCTAAACGACTGATTGAATTAAAAAAAATTGATTACTAATGGGGCTTGATCCCTATACCTTCTAACTTAACAGAAAAAAATAAAAGTTAAAAATAGGAGAAAAAGTGTGATACAAATAGCATTAAACCTTAATTTGTTGAACTTAGCCTCTATCAAATAGCAGAGAATTGACCAACGTTCCGCCGCAAGCTCTGCCGTAAGACGACCGAGTACGGCTGACTGAAATTAGAAAACTACTGTGCGAAAACAGATGATATCTTAATCTAAGTTACGATACAATCAGACACTGTCTTCAATCTAAGGTTGACCAAATGAACAATCCTTCTCTTCGTCAAGAAGCTCGTTACGAACCAGCAACGGTAATTCCCTTAAAGCAAGATACCTCTCTCATTGACTGGCTAAAAGCTAAGAATCGCTTAATGCCAGAAGAAAGTCTAGAAAGTGAAAATGAGAAATACCTCGAAGAAGAAGATATTGACCAATTAATGGGAGAAGATTATCGCAGTAGCAGTGACGTTATTGACGATAATGCCATCGGCTAGTCAGCGATTATGCCTTCGGACAACGGAAGGTGCCTGCTGGAGACCGTTGGTCATCCGTACTCCCGACTTAAATTTGGGAGCCTGCGGATAACCGTTGGTCACCCCAAAGCATAATCAATTATTAAGAAATTAGGGGACTCCCCACAATCGCTTGCACAATAGGTAAGCGAAAAATGTGAATATTAATGCAAGCCTAAACAATCGGAGATCATAGCGAAGATGAAGCCAATTCGGACATTTAACGTTTCACCTTCCCTTCCCCCCAAGTTAGAGCCCTTAAAAAAGCTCGCTTATAACATCCACTGGGATTGGGATCTTGAAGCCAAAGACCTCTTTCGACGGTTAGACAGTCAATTATGGGAAGATTGCCGTCATAACCCTGTTGCTTTATTAGGAAACATCAGTCAAAAACGACTTGCCCAAGTTTGTGAAGACGAGGGCTTTTTGGCCCAAATGAATCGTTCGGTTCAGCAATTAGAGCGTTATCTTGAAGAACGGAGTTGGTTTCAAAAAAATCGTCAGCATCCTTCGCAAGAAGAATGTTACGCCTATTTCTGTGCCGAGTACGGCTTAACCGACTGTCTTCCGCTCTATTCAGGTGGACTCGGTGTTTTAGCAGGAGATCACCTCAAGTCCGCCAGTGATCTAGGATTACCGATGATTGCTATCGGTTTACTGTATCAAGAAGGCTATTTTTCTCAATACTTGAATGCGGATGGGTGGCAGCAAGAAAGCTATCCCATTAACGACTTCAGTAATATGCCTTTACACTTAGAACGTAAAACAGATGGCTCAGAATTACGAGTCGAGGTCGATTATCCTGGGCGAATTGTTCAGGCTCGCGTTTGGCGCATTGATGTGGGGATGGTTCGCCTCTATCTCCTTGATACCAATATCGAACCCAATTCTGAGTATGATCACAACATCACAGACCGCTTGTATGGTGGCGACTTAGATATGCGGATTCACCAAGAAATGATGCTTGGTATTGGTGGTTTCCGCGCCCTGAAAGCTCTCGGTTATACTCCTACCGTGTTTCACCTCAATGAAGGACACAGTGCCTTTTTAGTCTTAGAAAGGATGCGCCGCTTAATTGAGGATGATGGTCTCAATTTTGATGAGGCAAAACAGGTGGTACAGGCAAGCCAAATGTTTACCACCCATACGCCCGTTTCGGCAGGGTTTGATATGTTTAATCCCGACCAAACCATGTACTATGTCGGTCACTACGCTGACATTTTTGGCTTATCTCGGGAAGAATTCTTGGCAATGGGGCGTGAGAATACTGGAGACTTGTCTTCCCCCTTCAGTATGGCTGCTTTAGCCCTGCGAACCAGTTCTTTCCTGAATGGGGTAAGTAAACTCCATGGTGAAGTGTCTCGGGAGATGTTTAAGGGGATGTGGAAAGGACTCCCAGTGGAGGAAGTTCCCATTACCTCCATTACTAATGGAACTCATGCTCGCAGCGTAGTCGCTAAATCAACCCAACAACTGTACGACCGCTATTTGGGGCCAAGTTGGTCGGATAAAGGACCCGATGATCCCTTGTGGGAAAAAGTTAACGCGATTCCCGATGATGAGTTATGGCGCAACCATGAACGCGCTCGTGCCGATATGGTGGTCATGGTGCGTGATTGGTTAGGGAAAAAGTTACGTCAACGCGGGGCTTCGCAAGCAGAGTTGGATAAAGCCCAAGAAGTGCTTGATCCTGATGTGTTAACCATTGGTTTTGCTCGCCGTTTTGCCACTTATAAACGGGCGACTCTTTTCCTGCGCGATCTGGATCGGATTAAGAAAATTATTATGGGCAACCCCAATCGCCGCTTACAGTTTGTGATTGCCGGGAAAGCCCACCCGAAAGATATGCCGGGGAAAGAGTTAATTCGACAGCTGATTCATGTCGCACGAGAAGAGGGACTTGAAGATTATGTGGTCTTTGTTCCCGATTATGATACTCATGTTGCCCGTGCCATGGTTTCAGGCTGTGATATTTGGCTTAATACCCCGCGCCGTCCCCGTGAAGCCTCAGGAACATCTGGCATGAAGGCAGCAATGAATGGGTTGCCTAATCTCAGTGTTCTTGATGGTTGGTGGGATGAGGCAGATTACACTGCAACTGGCTGGGCAATTGGTCAAGGTGAAATTTACGAAGATCAAGAGTACCAAGATGAGGTGGAAGCTAATGCCCTTTATGATCTTTTAGAACAGGAAATTATGCCTCTGTTCTATAACCGCGATGCTAATGGCGTGCCTCGTGGTTGGGTACAGAAGATGAAAAATGCCATTCGTTTGAATACCCCGCAGTTTAATACGGCGCGGATGTTGCGTGATTACAGTCTCAAAGGTTATTTCCAGGCAAGCGATCGCTATTTCGCAATGAAGGAAAATAATTATGCCAATGCGAAAGATGTGGCGCAGTGGAAAAAAGAGGTATTTGAACGTTGGTACGATATTACGATCAACAGTATTGATCTTTCTGAAGATAAGGATATTGTCGTTCAAGAAGAAATTGATGTTAAAGCCGTGGTTGATTTAGCGGGTTTAAAACCTGATGATGTCAGTGTGGAGTTGTACCACGGAAAACTAGATAGTGATGGCGACATTACTAATGCAAGGGTACTTTCTATGGAACACACTGGGGAAAGTTCTGATGGTGGAACGATTTATCAGGGTTCAGTGGCTTATCAATCCAGTGGCTTGCAAGGATTATCCTTACGGGTTCTTCCCAAAAATCAGTATATGGCTCATCCCCATGAATTAGGCTTAATTCTGTGGGCTGATCCCGAGTAATCCTGAAGAAAGATAGGTAGTACCATTTTTACCTCCCTAAATCCCCCTACCTTTGAAAGGGGGGTTAAGGTGTGTAGCGCTAATTCTTAGAAAAAGCTGTCAATGTCTCCCATCAAATCGAAAAAGCATCCTGATGGGAGTTTTTTTTATTTTTGTAATTGCTGTCTGTGCTAGCTTAGGAATTGATATTATATTCTCAGTTGCTTATGTCTTATAAACGTTCGGCTCATCCCAAAATTAGTAGTATGCCTCGTCAGAAGTCAGAGGCAACCACTCATCTTGAAATTTATAAAATGAGTGTGGAAAAGCATCGCTTGCAACAAGAACTTCAAAATCTCAAAAATCGAGAAGTCCGAATTAAAAAACGCTTAGAAGAAATTGAAAAGCAGAGTCAGAAGTTAATGTCAGAGGTGAAACGGGCTAATTCAGTGGAGGAGTCTTCAACGGAAGCGAAGACTGAAAAAGAAAGCCAATTTAATTCCCCGAAAAGTGCGTTTGATTTTGAACAAGTGTATGTTGAGTATTAGTTAGGGGATGATTAAAACGGGACAAGGGGAGAGATTAATGACGCGATTACTCACACTTTCCTCGGCTTCTTCTTCGATTAAACCCACTCCTCGACAGCCCATAGCAATCAGATCAGCGTTCATTTCATCGGCGACATCACAGATGATAAAAGCTGGATTTCCCTCTCGTTCAAGGGTTTCTGGGCTAATACTTTGCTCAGTAAAGAGGGATTTAACTTGTTCTAGCAGTTCATTTACCGCTTCTTGAGAGGTCATTTTTTTCGGATCAGGTTGCTCTTCGCTTTGGGGTTCGACCACCGAGAGTAACACTAATTGACTATTAAAGGTTTTAACCAGATTGGTGACGGTTTCTACCGCTTCTTGGGTTTCGCGACTGCGATCAATGGGAAAGAGAATGGTTTTAAACATAATTATCAGGACAGAATTTCCTAAAACTAAGCTAACATCAGAATTGACAATTAATCCCAACTCAATTCATAATTTGTTAATTGTTCCGTTTATTTAGGGTTTCATGGCAGTTACTACCGCCCAACTTCAGAAGTGGAAGCAACAACAGCGTCGGATTACGGTTTTGACGGCTTGGGATTACGCGATCGCGCAAATTTTAGATGACGCAGGAGTGGATATCATTTTAGTGGGGGATTCTCTTGCGATGACGGCGTTAGGACATGAAACCACGCTTCCCCTCAGTTTAGTTGCCATGCTTCATCATGCGACGGCGGTAAAACGAGCAGTCAAACGGGCTTTAGTGGTGTGTGATTTGCCGTTTTTAACCTATCAAGAAAGTGACCAACAGGCAATCCAAAGTGCAGGACGGGTTTTAAAGGAAACAGGGGTGCAGGCGGTAAAACTAGAGGGTGGTAATAGCGCGATCGCGCAAACGGTTGCTACTTTAACTCGCATTGGCATTCCCGTTATGGGGCATATTGGCTTAACGCCCCAATCCGTGCATCATCTTGGTTATCGCCAACAGGGAACCACCTCGGAAACCGCAGAAAAAATTTATCAAGAAGCCCTTAATCTCAGCGATGCGGGAGCGTTTGCTATTGTTCTCGAACATATACCCAGTGATTTAGCGCAAAAAATTACTGCCAATATTTCGATTCCGACTATTGGCATTGGGGCGGGAAAACATTGTGATGGGCAGGTGCTTGTAACGGCGGACTTATTGGGCTTAACCCCTAAGCAACCCCCCTTTGCTAAGGCTTATACCAACTTGCGAGATATCATTACCACCGCTACTCAAAATTACATTACTGACGTTAAAAACCAAAACTTTCCACAATGACGCTAGTTTCTCTTCCTGAACTCATTACTGGGGCAAAACAAGGAAACGTGGTCAGTTTTCCCACCGATACCGTTTATGCCCTAGCAGTTCGTCCAGAAAACGCCCCGAAAATCTTCCAACTGAAGCAACGGGACGCAAATAAACCCCTAATTTTAATGGGGGCTTCCTCTCAGCAATTATGGCGTTATGTGCAAGGAAGTGAGAGAGAATTTCAAATTTGGCAAACCGCGGCAAATGATTACTTTCCCGGGGCGTTAACCTTAGTCTTACCCAGTTCCTCACAAGTTCCGAGAGCGGTTAATCCTGAAAACCCTGATAGTATTGGCATTCGGGTTCCCCACTGCGCGATCGCGCTCTCTATCTTTGAACAAACCGGCGTTCTTGCCACCACCAGCGCCAACCGTTCTGGGGAATCGCCCTTAACCTCGCCAGAAGCAATTAATCAAGCCTTTCCAGAAGTGTTAGTTCTAGCAGAAAATGAAACCATTCCCAGCAGTGGGCTTCCCTCTACAGTCGTAAAATGGACAGGAGAGGATTGGAAAATTCTCCGCCAAGGACAAATTA
>CAZTXK010000052.1:0-12286 GCA_964617275.1 uncultured Dactylococcopsis sp.
TTAAAAAACAGCCTGCCGAAAAGACAGACTGTTGAGGGAGCGGTTAAGAGAGGCAAGGAGGGCTTACATCATGCCCATACCTCCCATGCCTCCCATACCGCCCATACCGCCCATGCCACCCATGCCACCGGATGGGTCAGCAGCGGCTTCTTCTTCTTCTTGGGGTTCTTCAACAACGAGGGCTTCGGTGGTGATAATCATTCCCGCAATGGAACCTGCGTTTTGCACAGCAGAACGAACTACTTTCGCTGGGTCAATGATACCAGCAGCGATCATGTCCTCATATTCACCAGTTAGGGCATTATAGCCAATGTTAAAGTCAGCATCCCGTACATTTTCGACAATGACAGACCCTTCCATGCCAGCGTTGGTTGCCATTTGAGATAAGGGAGATTCTAGGGCTTTAGCAACAAGGGTCGCCCCAATTTGTTCTTCGGGGTGAGTTAATTGTTTTTTGAATTCTGCAACCTTTTTCGCCAAGTGGATAAGGGTTGTACCGCCACCGGGAACAATGCCTTCTTCTACAGCGGCTTGGGTAGCATTGAGTGCATCTTCGATGCGTAGCTTGCGCTCTTTCATTTCGGTTTCGGTGGCAGCCCCAACTTTAATCACACCGACACCGCCAGCAAGTTTGGCAATGCGTTCTTGTAGTTTTTCTTTGTCGTATTCAGAATCGGTTTCTTCGAGTTGTTTGCGAAGTTGGTTAACTCGTTTTTCAATATCTCCCTTGTTGGCTTCTCCTTCCGCGACAATGATGGTGTTGTCTTTGCTAATGGACACACGACGCGCACTTCCCAACATATCGAGGGAAACGGAGTCGATGGTTAAGCCCACATCTTCGGAAATGAGTTGCCCACCAGTGAGAACGGCAATGTCTTGTAACATCTGTTTGCGACGCTCACCGAAACCAGGGGCTTTAATGGCAGAAACGTTGAGAACGCCTCGTGCTTTGTTGACAACAAGAGTTGCAAGGGCTTCCCCTTCAATTTCTTCGGCGATAATTAAAAAGGGCTGTCCTTCTTTAGAAACTTGTTCCAAGATGGGGACTAATTCTTGGATAGAGCTGATTTTCTTGTCAGTAATGAGGATGCGAGGGTTTTCAAACTCGACCATTTGCCGTTCTTGGTCGGTAATAAAGTAGGGAGAAAGATAACCGCGATCAATTTCCATTCCTTCCACGATATCCACTTCCGTGGCAAGGGAAGAGGATTCTTCTACGGTAATGACCCCATCTTTGGTCACTTTTTCCATGGCTTCAGCAATCATTTTGCCGACTTCTTCGTCGTTACCTGCCGAAACCGTGGCGACTTGCTCGATCGCGTCTCCTTCTACAGGTTTAGCAACATTAGCAATTTCTTCGACTAAATAGTTAACAGTTTTTTCAATACCGCGACGAATGGCAACGGGATTGGAACCAGCTGCAACATTTTTCAGTCCTTCCCGAATCATGGCTTGGGCGAGAACTGTCGCAGTAGTTGTCCCATCGCCGGCAATGTCGTTCGTTTTAGAGGCGACTTCTTGAATGAGGCGTGCGCCAGTATTTTCTAACGGATCTTCTAGTTCAATTTCTTTAACAGCAGTTACCCCGTCGTTAACGATTTGAGGGGTGCCATATTGTTTTTCCAATAAAACATTCCGTCCTTTTGGGCCCAGGGTAATCCGAATCGCGTCAGCAACCGCATCAACCCCTCTTTCCAGGGAACGTCTTGCTTTTTCGTTAAAAGATACAATTTTAGACATTGTCGTAATTTTTAGTTGTCGTCATCTATCAATAGCCAATTTAGCACTCTCTTTTCCTGAGTGCTAAGTCTTGACTAAGTAGGGATATCCGAACGTTTTTTGTTTATCCTTTGTTGTTTGTCCTTTCTCCTTCGTTAAACCATATAACATAGAGACAATATTAAAACTTTAAGCGTTGCTCAAGAATACTTATGCCCCTACTAATTTTACTGGCGGAAGATGACCCTGGGATTCAAATGGCTGTACAAGACTATTTACAGCTTTCGGGATATCATGTCATTACCGCCAAAAATGGGGAAGAAGCCCTACAGAAATTAAAGGCGTATCACCCTCATTTAATTGTTGCTGATATTAAGATGCCTCGCAAAGATGGGTATGAGTTAATTCAGGAGGTGAGAGAACGTCCTGAGTTTCGCTTGGTTCCGGTCATCTTTTTAACCCAACGCGGAAGTACGGCTGATCGGATTCAAGGCTATCAAGCCGGCTGTGATGTTTATTTGCCCAAGCCCTTTGAAATGGATGAACTGGGCGCAGTGATTCATAATTTATTAGCGCGATCGCAGCTGGTACAATCAGAACAACAATATCATTCAGAAGCAGAAACAACGGAGGACTTTCATTTTACCCAACGGGAACAAGAAGTCTTAGAATTACTCACCCAAGGACTTTCTAATACAGAAATGGGAGAAAAACTTTATCTCAGTTCTCGTACCGTAGAAAAATATGTTAGCAGTCTTCTCCGTAAAACCGATACGAATAATCGTGCCGAATTAGTGAGTTTTGCCCTAAAACATAATCTGATTTCTTCTTATTAATGCAATGACTTCAGACTTGATTTATCCCTATCCCTCGCGAATAAAAGGAACATTAATTAAACGCTACAAACGCTTTTTAGCTGATATTAAACTCGCTTCTGGAGAAGTTATTACCGCCCATTGTCCAAATACGGGACCAATGACCGGAGTTTGTACTCCTGAGAGTCCTGTGCTGGTGTCTTATAGTGACAATAAGAAACGAAAACATCCTTATACTTGGGAGGCGATTGAAGTCAATGATACGGTTCCCACTTGGGTGGGAATTAATACCAGTTTGCCGAATCGGGTGATTAAATTAGCTCTAGAAAATCATCTATTACCTGATTTAGAAAATCATTACGATACAGTTCGTCCAGAAGTCAAATATGGAAGCGATAATAAAAGTCGCATTGATTTTTTATTAACAGGAGAAGCCCAAAAACCGATTTACTTAGAAGTCAAAAATGTAACTTGGGCGCAGGGAAAAACGGCTTTATTCCCAGATACTGTGACAACGCGAGGACAAAAACATTTGCGGGAACTCATGGCTCTTTTGCCCGTCGCTAAACCTGTAATGCTTTATTTTATTAATCGAGGTGATTGTACTGATTTTGCCGCTGGAGAAACAGCTGATCCTAAATATGCCGATTTATTAGCCGAAGCAAGGGAAAAGGGAGTGACTATACTTCCTTACCGCTTTGAAATGAGTTCTGAGGGAATTAAGTTTCTGGGGAAAGCGAGATTAACCAATAACGATGACTAAAAAAGATGGTAGAATCTTGCTACAGAAAATTTGCGAAAGAACTATGGTTATAAAATCAATCTTTAAACGCTTACTAACGTTAACATTAGCTTTGGTTATCAGTACGGTGGGATTAGCTGGCTGCAGCGGTGCAGATACAGGCTTAACAGGAGATTACCGTCAAGATACCTTAACGGTTGTAGAAACGTTACGCACCACTCTTAATACTCCCGTAGATGCTCCTGATAGAGAAGAAATCCGCAAAAAAGCTCGGAAACAACTCAATGACTATGCGGCTCGTTATCGTCGTGATGAGCAGGTTGCTGGGTTACGTTCTTTTACCACTATGCAAACGGCTCTTAACGCCCTTGCTAATTACTATACCTCTGCTTATTCCACTCGTCCCATTCCAGATAAGGTGAAGGAGCGAGTGTCGCAAGAGTTTGAGCAGGTAGAACGGGCTTTGCGACGAGAAGATGTTTAATTGAAGTTATTAATTAAAATGAGCGCTAGGGAGTTAAGGAAACCAGAAGTTGTGATGAATCTATATTTTTCTATAGAATTAATATTAAGATGTTAAAAAACTTTTATTCCTTAAAATCCCTGCGCCGTTTATTCAAACTACTCGTGATTACTGTGTTGACCGCAGGATTAATGATTGGTGCAGATGCCTATTTTTTTTCTGTGAATGCAGCTCAGAGTAATAATTATTGTCGGTTTGAAGAAAGCGCGATCGCGCAGAAAAAGCAACTCAGAGAACAAGCCTTTAATGGTCAAGCCCAAGCGCAATATCAAAAAATTGTCCGACAACACGCAGAACAATTAACTCGCTGTCGAGAACAAACTTGGCCCCAAAAACAAGCCATTTGGCTCAGAGTCTATCCTTGTGATACTCTTCCTGGGAAAATGGAGCAAGTTTTAGATCAAATTGTTAATTCGGGATATAACCAAGTTTATGTAGAAGTCTTTGCCAATAGTCAAGTGTTACTGCCAGCCAGCAGTAATAATACCGCCTGGAAATCTATGCTGCGATCGCCGTCAGCAGAAAAGACTGATTTACTAGCAGAAGTGATTAAAAAAGGGCATGAACGAAACCTCGAAGTTTATGCTTGGCTATTTAGCATGAACTTTGGTTATGCCTATGCTAAAAGCCGCAATCAGAGCAATATCTTAGTTCATAATGGCTATGGTGAAAATAGCTTATCGGATAGTGGAGAAGAATCCCAGGCTTTCATTGATCCCTATAATCAGCAGGCGAGACGACAATATAGCCAAATGCTGTCAGAAGTCTTAAAGCGAGAACCGGATGGGGTATTATTCGACTATATTCGCTATCCTCGCAGTACCGGTGCTGACTCAGTTGTGAGTGGGGTTAAAAATCTCTGGATTTACGGTAATGCTTCTTTCAGCACGCTTTTAGATCGCACTTTCAATGAGAAGGGGCGTTTTCTGCTTCAACGTTACTTAGGAAATGGTTATATCACCCGTAATGATGTGGCGAAGGTTGATGCCATGGAACCTGAAGAGGCTCCTCCCCTGTGGCAAGGGCGCAATGTTGATGAAGAAGCTGAAGCCGAGATGAGTTTAGAGGAGCGAAAAGAGTTATGGCAACAGCAGTTATGGTATCTGAGTGTGGCTCATGCAGCGCAGGGAGTATTAGATTTTCTCTCAGAGGCGGTTGAGCAAGTAGAAGCAGAAGGAATCCCGACTGGGGCAGTATTTTTCGCTGATGCCAATAAAGTGGTTGGGGAACAGGGGTTTGACTCTCGCCTGCAACCTTGGACAAGGTTTACAGACGTTGCAGAGTGGCATCCTATGGCTTATGCCACCTGTAATCAAACTAATTGCATTGTAGATTTAGTTAAACGGACTCGCAGTTCTCTTCCGAATAATATGGAACTGATGCCTGCTTTAGCGGGAGATTGGGGAAATATTAAAAGTGATCGACCGCCTTTAGAATCCCAAATGGAGGCAATTCGTCGGCAAGTTCCCCAAGTAACAGGAATCAGTCATTTTGCTTATTCATGGCAATTTCCGAAAGTGGAACGGGAACGGAAGTTCTGCTCCCTCCCTTAGGGATTGGTGAGGGTAGGAAGGCGACTCATCCTATTTTCAAACCCCTCTGAATCCCCCCAATCCTGCCTTTGAAAGTTTTCAAACTCCTCTAAATCCCCCAAACCCCCTTTGAAAGGGGGCTAAAAGGATTGGTGTGTAGCGGTAATTGATCGAAAGAGGATTACATTTCTGCAAAGACACGGGTAGCGGCGGCGACTCCTGCCCCTGCTGTCATGCTTTCATGACCTAGT
Organism: uncultured Dactylococcopsis sp.; assembly: GCA_964617275.1. GTDB lineage: Bacteria > Cyanobacteriota > Cyanobacteriia > Cyanobacteriales > Rubidibacteraceae > Halothece. The sequence goes on from CAZTXK010000052.1 coordinate 5,583, forward strand.
TCTCGTAAAACCGCTTCTAATGAGCCAATAACGGTTAAGACATCTCTTTCGCCAACAAAACCAAGGTGACCAATACGGAAAATTTTACCTTTGAGTTCATTTTGTCCCCCAGCAAGGGAGATATCAAACTGTTTTTTCATTACTGAGCGCACCTTTTCCGGTTCTACAGTAGTCGGTGCAACAGAAGTTACAGCACGGCTGGCTGCGTTATTTGGGGCGAATAAGGGTAACCCTAGTGCTTGTACGGCTTCTCGGGTGGCTCTGGTGTTGCGTTCATGACGGGCGAAAATGTTTTCTAACCCTTCTTCTCGCATCATTCTGAGGGCTGTTTGCAAGCCAAACATGAGGTTGATTGGGGGAGTAAAAGGGGTGCTATTTTTAGCTGTGGATTTCCGATAGGGGCCAAGATCAAAATAGAATTTCGGCATTTTCGAGGTTTCATAAGCTTGCCAGGCTTTTTCACTCACAGCGATAAAGCCTAATCCTGGGGGAATCATATAGCCTTTTTGAGAACCGGAAGCAACCACGTCTAATCCCCATTCATCAATGGGAAGATTCACTGCACCGAGGCTGGTTACGGCATCAACAATAATCAATGCTTCGCCATGATTTTTAACGTGACGGTTGATGGTTTCCAAATCATTTAAAACCCCAGTGGAGGTTTCGGAATGAGTGACAATTACCGCTTTAATTTCTTTTTTGCTGTCTGCTTCTAATTTCTCGCGAATAATCTCGGGATCAATCACGTCTCCCCAAGTCATATTGACGCGATCGGTTTCAATCCCAAAGGCTTCCGTCAAATCAGCCCAACGCTCACCAAATTTACCATTGGAAGCAACAATCACGCGATCGCCGGGACTGAGAAAATTAATAATGCCGGCTTCCATCGCCCCAGTTCCACTTGCGGTGACAGTGAGAACATCTTTTTGCGTCTGATGTAGCCATTTCAAGTTTTCGTTAATTTCGCCAATAATTTCGCTAAATTCTGGGCTACGATGACCAATAGGGTGCTTGGTTTGTGCGAGTAATACTTTTTCTGGAACCGGGGTCGGCCCAGGAATCATAAGCAAGTTGTTGTTATCCATAGCATCTCCATTTGTGTCTTTTAGTAATTGCCAATTTTCCCTAGCCACTTTTTAAGTTTGATCTGTCTGATTCAACAGTGGAATCTGGAAAATGGATGGGAATTAGCGGCTTACATTATCTCACTTTTTTTGCCTTTTCTAAATTATTGCCTAGTTTAGTTATCCAATGCGGAAATTTGATCAGAGTTCACGGTGGTAGGGTTGGCGTTGAGTGACCAACGGTAATCAATGGGACAATGATTTTGATCGCACATGGACTCGATTTGCTTTTGTTGGGCTAAAGCCTTACGCAAGGTAATAATGAGTTGTTGGGTTTGTTCTCGCAGTTCCGAATTTTGGTAGGCGTTGGGAAGAGTTTGTCGTTCGAGAAGTTGTAGTAATAACTCGTAATGAATATGGGAGGGAAGAGGTAAGGGTTCCATAAAAAAAGTTTTGGGTGAGCGCACTCTAACGCTACAAATCAGTCTAGGAGAATAATAATGAGCTTCTAACTATTATATAAACTCGCGATCGCGCTTTTGGGATCAGGTTGCGATAATAGAGATTCTCCAATTAAGACAGCACTTGCGCCAGCATTTTTTACCACGTCTAAATCATCAGCAGTATGCAGTCCAGATTCACTAACAATGGTGATGTTTTTCGCTTGTAATTGTTCCTGTCGTTGTTGAATTAAATCAACAGTGGTTTGAGTATTAACGGAAAAGTCTTCTAAATTACGATTATTAATCCCAATTAGGGCAATCCCATCAATCGCTAAAGCGCGATCGAGTTCTTCAAGTGTATGTACTTCCACTAAAGGGGTCATGCCAACGCTATTGACGATCTTAACAAAATAGTTTAAATCCCGATCATTTAAGATGGCAGCAATTAATAAAATGGCATCTGCCCCGACTAACCGCGCCTGATAAATTTGATAAGCATAAATAATAAACTCTTTACATAAAACAGGTAAATTAGTCGCCTCTCTGGCTAACCCTAAATTCTCAAAACTGCCTTGAAAAAAATTCACATCCGTTAAAACCGATAGACAGCTAGCGCCTGCTTCCTCGTAAGTTTTTGCTAAAGCAACTGGATCAAAATCTTCTCGAATCACCCCTTTACTAGGAGAGGCTTTTTTCACTTCTGCAATTAACGCGGGTTTTCGTTTTCCTTCTTGTAAGGCTTTTAGAAAATTACGAATCGGGGGGGCATTATCCTGAACTTGTTTTCTTAACTCTAAAAACGGGATTTTTTCACGGCTACGATTAACTTCTTTCTCTTTTTGCCAGACAATTTTTTCTAAAATGTTGTTAGGCTCATCATTGGGAAGAGCCACTTGATAGCTAACGGTATTGACATTAACTTCAGGGTTTTGGGGTCGTCGTCTAATTCTCATTATTATATTCTGATTGATTAAAACTAATACTATTTTCAAAATGTATCTAGTCTTAGACTAGACTAGCATAGTTTCCGACTAATACTGTTTCGATCAATTAGCGCTACACACCGATTCCTCAAGTTCCCCCTTTCAAAGGGGGGTAAACTATAACTTGAGTTTTTAGAAATGGTATTAAATAAAGAGACAATAGAAGAGTATAATATACCTTCTAATCCCTAATTAATGAGCAACAAACTAATTCCAACTCATTTAAATTAAGCCGTTACTTCTGCTCGTTTGAAGGCTTCATCTAATACCTCAGAAAGGGTAGGATGAGTATGAACATTAAAGGCTAAATTCTGCACCGGTTCTCCCGAGGCAATGGCATTAGCAGCTTCTTGAATTAAGTCCGAGGCGTGCATACCAATAATATGCGCCCCTAACAATTCACCGGTATCTTGACGATAAATAATTTTTGCTACGCCATCTTCTTCCCCTTCTGCTAAAGCCTTAGAATTAGCCTTAAAATAGGTACGAACCGATTTCACTTTAAACCCTTCTTCTTTTCCTAATTCTTTTGCCGCATCTTCAGTTAAACCGACATAACTAATTTCAGGATGAGTAAAAGCCGCTGCCGGAATAGCACGATAGTTCACCTGATGCTGATTACCACAAATGTTTTCCACCGCCGAAATCCCTTGGGTGGAAGCAGCATGGGCTAACATCATTTTCCCTGTGGCATCGCCAATCGCCCATAAGTTAGGCACAGGTTCGCCATTGGAAACAACTTGTAGGTTATCATTAGTTGGGATGTAACCGCGTCGGTCTGTTTCTACCCCAATGGTTTCCAGTCCAATATTTTTCGTCGCTGGAATCCGCCCGGTTGCGACTAATGCTGCATCTACTTCCAACACTTCTGTTACTTCTTTCGTGTTGGCATCAGCGAGTTCAATCACTACAGGAGAACCGGGTTTAACACTTTTCGCTAAGACACTGGTATGGGTTTCAATATCCCGAGGCTTGATTAAAACTCGTTCTGCAATTTTAGCAATATCGCGATCAAACCCAGGCATGAGATTGTCTAGGGCTTCAATCATGGTAATCTCAGAACCCAGTGCTGAGTAAATATCAGAAAATTCTAAGCCAATATAGCCACTGCCAATAATGGCAATCCAATCGGGAATCCAGCTTAATTTTAGGGCATCATCGCTGGTAAAGACGGTTTTGCCATCAAGTTGAATGCCTGGGGGAACAAAAGGTACAGAACCGGGAGACAGCATAATATCTCGTCCGGTGATGGTTTTTTCTCCTTCTTCAGTTAGGATACTCACCTTTTGGGGGGCAACTACTTTTCCCCAACCGTTGATGGTATCGACTTTTAAGCGGTTGAGGCTATTACTCATGTCACCGCGAATTTTTTCCACAAGGCTTTGGGCGTGTTGCGCGATCGCGCTATGATCAAAACTCACATTTCCCACATTAATGCCCAAACTCTGGAGATGACTGGCATCTTGTAATTCTCGCACCCTTCCTGAGGCAGCGAGGAGGGCTTTTGAGGGAACACAACCGCGATTAACACAAGTTCCCCCCATGTCTTTGGCTTCAATAATTGCTGTTTTCAGTCCTTTTTTCACGGCATGAAGGGCAGCCCCATGTCCACCAACTCCAGCACCAAGTATGATCAAATCATAATCAAATTCCGCCACTATAGTCTTCCTCCTTTTTATATTCCTAGTCGAATTATCATCTTAACGGATTACGGGTCGGTGCAGAATTAACCTCTAATATCTTGCCCTGATCCATATTGCCAAGCTTCGATCAACCGTTTGAGGCGATATTGCTGTTCAGGAGAAAGATTTTTCAGGGAGGAGACAAAGGGCTTACTGATGGGAAACAACCCACTATACAGCCCTAAATTCACATAATGCACTAGCCAGTCTAATAGGGGAGGAATGCCCACTTGTGGAATGACGGGGAAAACAATATTCGGTCGCGTTACAGAGGTTAAAGCTAAGGTTTGCGTTAACCCCGAAAACTGCACGACATCTTGTAAAAACGGCTTTAAAACGCCTTCCCCTAACTGATTCATGGCAGCAAATACCCCACTAAGCAGTTCATTAATTTGGTTCGGTGACAGTTCTTGATTTACCCCGACACTCATGGTGCGTTGAAATAACCACGTTACCGAAATATTGGGCTGATACGGTTGTAATAAGGCTAAATCTTGTCGGGAAAGGGTATCGGCATTAAGGGCTTCGGTAACGCCATAGGTAAGTCGAGGGAGATGACGAATCATTGCGCCAAATCCCCCAAAACTTACTGGTGATTGAATGCCACTACTATCCCCGATTGGAAGAATGCGCGACCAAGGAACTCGTAACGGGCTTTTGCGGTAAGCTGGGAAGAAGCCAAATAAAACGCGCTTAAAGTCTAACTGCGACAGTTCCACCTGCTGATACTCAGGTAACAGGCGAAAGTATTCATCCATAAAAAATTCTAAACTGGGACGAGACGGATCAGCATCCAGATAGGAAAATAAGTAAGTGGTGCGTCCATCTTTTGCCGGAAATGCTTCCCAGAAATACTGACATTGATTTTGAATCGGGGTAAAGGAGGTGATTAAATCGCCTGTTTCGTTGTTAGGATAGCCATCGGCACAACTTCCGACAACAACACAAGTTCCTTCTGGTTTTTCGCCCCCTCTAGCTTGTTTCACAATTGGGGAAAAATGCCCCATAGCATCCACTAATAGCCTTGTGGTGAGTTTGGTTTCCTTGGTTTGAAGACTAACGCCATTAGGATGCACGGTAGCACTGACAAAAGCGGTGTTTTCCAGTAGGGTTCCGCCAAGATTGAGGAATTTCTGTTTGAAGAGATCAAGGAGAATTACGGGATCGACGCCAATATTCAGAACATCCTTTACCCACAGTTCAATTCCCTGATGAAAGGCAACTCGACCGGGATTATAACCAGACGCGATCGCGCTTTCTAATTCTTCTTCAGTTAAAAGCCCGAGTTCGACAAGTTCTAGTATTTCTTGGCGCGAGATATTCCATTCTTGTTCCCGTCCGCGCAAAATTCCTCGTTCTAAAATGCCCACCTTAAAGCCCCGTTGTTGTAATCCGGTTGCCAACAAAATGCCCAAAGTGCCACCACAAATGAGAACATCAAATTCACAGCCGCTAATTTCTTCCGAAGCGGTTGTTACTACCTGCGGAATTTCATTGTTATTCTGTCTGAGACGCGACCACATTTGATCAGCTTTTCGTAACCCAGTTAAGGGATCACCAGCCAGTTGAGAAAGGATTTGTTCGGTTCGCGTCATAGTAAGTATCGAGAAATCAAGGATATTATTAACATAGCAACATCAAAGCATACCTTGCTTGGGGAGGGAACTGATGACGAAAAATTATTTTATTGCCAATGACCAAAATACCTTATCAAATGTCTATCGAGATGTTATCCTCTGGTTTAAAGATAAAGAGTATGAAGTGGATAGCACCCAAACGGGGGATGTTTATTTGGTGCAAGCGGCAAAAACAGGCTTTCTGAGAACTGTTTTTGGCACTAATTTAGCATTTAAGGTCAATATTTATTGGTCAAGCAACCCCACCACAGAGAGAGAATTTGTCATCGAAACGCGAGTGGGAAAATGGGTGAGAAATATTGCTGGGGCGGGATTTACCGCTATGTTTACCGGTGGTTTTACCATGTTTACAGGGTTTGCTGGCGCAAGTTGGGCGTTAGTTTTAGAACGAGATTTAATTCGTCATCTCCAAGAGAATCTCGATCTGCAGCGAGTTAGTATTTCCCCCCAATCTTCCTCTTCTTCAGTTACTGGGACTAAGTCAGCTAGTCAACAAACCGTTGATGTTAATGCTTATTCTACCGCGCGATCGCAGGCAATGACAGAAATTAAAGAAGAAATTGATCAATTAAAAGAGGCGTTAAATAAAGATATTATTAGTCAAGAAGAATTTGAACGCAAAAAAGAAAATTTAGAAGATAAAATTGACGAGCGAGAAATTGAACTGTTAATTGAAGAAAGAAGTAATCAACTACAAGAAGCCTTTACTGCTGGCATTTTAGATGCAGATGAATACGAAGCCAAATTACAATCCATTGAAACGTCTGTGCGAGAAAAACTCTCTAAGAAACAAAAATTAAAAGAAGCCCGAGATAATGGCATTCTCACTGAAGAAGAGTATCAAAATAAAGTATCACAGTTATACCAAGATATTAAATAATCTTTTGTCCTTTGT
>CAZTXK010000053.1:0-6959 GCA_964617275.1 uncultured Dactylococcopsis sp.
AAAATTCTCTCACAATGTGGGGTCGCTTCACGTCGCCATGCAGAGAGGATGATGATGGCGGGACGAGTGGAAGTGAATGGGAGAAAAGCCACTTTAGGAGATAAAATTGACTTAAAGCGCGATCGCGTTACGATTGATGGTAAGCTCCTTACTTTCCAACACCGTCCTCAAAATCTATATATTTTAATTAATAAACCTCGCGGTGTGGTTTGTACCTGTGACGATCCCCAAAATCGTCGCACGGTTCTCGATTTACTTCCGCCTGAAATGAGGAAAGGACAGGGATTACACCCCGTCGGGCGGCTTGATATTAATTCCACTGGCGCGTTGCTCTTAACCAATGATGGAGAATTAACTCTTAAGCTAACTCATCCTCGTTATCATTTACCTAAAACCTATGAAGTGTGGGTTAAAAATAGCCCTTCCGAATCGGTTTTACAAAAGTGGCGTGATGGGGTGATCCTTGATGATCAAAAGACCTTACCGGCTCAAATCAAGGTGTTAAAACGCCAGCGTCAACGAACGTTACTAGAAGTGATCCTCGTTGAGGGAAAAAATCGTCAAATTCGGCGTATTGCCCAGCAATTGGGCTATCCCGTCTTAGCGCTTCATCGGAGCGCGATCGGAGCGATTAAACTTGATCGTGAGGATAAACTTTTAGGGAAAACTGGGAATTATCGTTATTTAAACCCTAGAGAAATCGATTATCTCAAACACGAGTGTCTAAGCCGTTGATATTATGTTTACTGAAAAACAGCAACCCCCAACCATGAATTCTCAACAGGAACAACAGATTGAAAAACTCAAAGAATTGGGATCACAAATTCGGAAAGTTCGAGAAGAGAAATCTGTGTCTATTGATGAAGTGGCCACAAAAACTCGGATTCAGGCTCGTTTACTCGTTGCCATTGAAGAAGGAAACTTAGAAAGTCTCCCCGAACCTGTCTATATCAAAGGCTTAATTAAACAGTTTGCCGAAACCCTTGGCTTAAATGGAGCAGAATATGCTAGAGCCTTTCCCACGGGCGCTCAAACTTATACCCTTAAACCTTCTTGGCGAGAGGTTCCCTCGATCCAATTCGGTCAACTTCGCCCTGTGCACCTTTATGTCTTTTATTTCTTACTAGTCATTGCGTCGGTGAGTGGTATCTCGTTTTTGGTCACCCAACGTACTAGTGATTCTGAGCAAGGAAATGTTGAAGAACAGGTAGTGCAAGAAGCTGAACCCACTGAACCTCAATTGGCAACAACGAATTCTCCCAGCGAGGAGACGCAGAGGTCTGCTCAATCCTCTGAATCTCCTGTTGCTGTTAAGGTGTCCATTGAAGCCGAGTCTTGGGTTCGCGTCATGGGTGATGGGGAACAACTTTATGAGGGGATTCTGAGTGCTGGGGAAAACCGCAGTTGGACCGCAGAAGAAGAAATAACCATTCGCACCGGCAATGCTGGGGGAGTGATTGTGAAATATAATGAGGAGTCCCCCGTGGCTTTAGGAGACCCCGGAGAAGTGACCGAAGTTACTTACTCACCATGACATTAGCTTCAGTAGCGAGAGGAGAACCGTCTGCTGATTCTAAGACAAATCCAGCATCTTCAACCATTTGCCAATCTTCTTTGGCTGCTTGTCCGGGTGTGGTTAAATAATCGGCGACAAAGATCGAGTTGGCGGGATATAACCCCAGAGGCTGCATAGAACGTAAATGAACTTCTCGCCCCCCGGCGATGCGAATTTCCCGTTCTGGCAAGAGAAAACGGTAGAGACAAAGCACTCGCAGGCAAAACTGTGGGGTTAAGTCTTTACCTTGAGACTCTGATAAGGGGGTGCCAGGGATAGGAATAAGGAAGTTCACAGGAATGCTTGTGATATTTAGGTCTCTTAATGAGATAGCTAGATCAATTATATCATCAGTTGATTCTCCCATGCCAATAATTCCCCCAGAACAAGTGGTCATACCAGCATTTTGAACGTGATTGACCGTGGTAACGCGATCGCGAAAGGTATGGGTGGTACAAATTTCAGGGTGATAATTTTCTGAGGTATTAAGATTATGATTGACGCGATCGACCCCAGCCGTGGCTAACCGTTGCGCTTGTTCATCATTGAGTAAGCCAACACAGGCGCAAATTTTGAGGTCATATTGGGCTTTAACCGCTTCTACCGCCTCACAAACATTACTCAAGAGAGACTCAGTGGGAGTGCGCCCAGACGTGACTAAGCAAAACGTTCCAGCTTTTAACTCCGAGGCTTGGGCTGCTGCGTTGAGAATTTCCTGTTTTCCCAGTAGCGGATACTTCTCAATGGTCGCCGCAGAAATTTTGGATTGGGAACAATAATGACAATCTTCGGGACACAAACCACTTTGGGCATTTAGTAAAAAGTGGAGACGAACGCGATTTTCCCAGTAATGATAACGCACCCGATAGGCGGCATCGAGTTGAGCGAGTAATTCTGTATTCGGGGCGGTTAATACCGCCGTTGCTTCTTCTCGGGTGAGACAATCACCAGCTAGAGCCTTGTCAGCTAAAGCATTCCAGTCCATAGGTTTCTAAATAGTTGATCATTGTTGAGGGTAATGTTGTCCTTAGATTGTAACGCTCATTTGTTCCACATTACTAGATTGGAAAACTAGCAGTCTGTTATGATAGGAGGTTGGTACGACCTCCCTTTGTGGGCTGGTATGTCGGAAGAAATTGTCGAGAGTGGATGATGCGCCTCTGCTAAATCCAACGGATAATGGCGGTTTCAGTGTAATAAAAAAAATTGATTGGAGACACTTAATTATGGTGGAAATTGGACAAAAAGTAAAAGTTTATCGGTTGCGCGATCGCGTCTCAAATGATGTGATGGACAAATTAGGCAAAGTCGGGACAGTAGAAGATTTTAAGATGACTGATGGCAGTGGTGTCGGAGCCGTTGTGGCTTTCGATGATAATACTAGCAGTTGGTTTTTTGAAGATGAATTAAAAGCAGTTGAGCCAGCTAATAAGTAATGATTTTAACGTTTCTCGGAAAAGGGGGCAGTGGTCGAAGCGCGATCGCGCTAGCAACCGCTTACCAACTCTCGCAAGCGGGTAAACGAGTTCTCCTCACCACCCAAGACCCCACCACGGAGTTACTGCTAGAAACTCCCATTCGCTTAGAACCCACGAGCATAGCCAGTAATTTTTGGGCAGTGAATATTCGAGCCACTGCCCTTTTAGAAAGAAGCTGGGAAGAAGTGAAAAACTTGGAAGCGCAATATGTGCGTTTTCCTCTCTTAGGAAATGTTTATGGGCAAGAACTAGCCGTTTTACCGGGGATGGATCAAGCCCTTGCTCTCAATGCCCTTCGGGAATATTACGAAAGTGGCAACTATGATGTCATCATCTTTGATGGGGCGGGAGACTTAAACACCTTAAGGATGTTTGCCATTCCCGAGCATCTCAGCTGGTATATTCGTCGGTTTCGAGATTTGTTCCTAAACTCTGATTTAGGCAAAACCATTTCTCCCTTTATTCAGCCCATCAGCAGTGCGGTTTTAAATGTCACCTGGACAGCAGAAGACCTCGCGGATAACCCCAACGCCAGCCAAGGGAATCAAATGCTGGAACGGGGAAAAACGGCTTTAGAAGAGGGAAAAGTGGCAGCGTATCTGGTGACGACCGATGATCCCTATGCCCTAAAAACGGCAAAATTCCTGTGGGGAAGTGCCCAGCAAAGCGGTTTAAGAGTGGCGGGAGTGTTACTCAACCAAGAAAGTGCGGTGCGAGAGGTGGTTAACTCCGAATTTACTCCTTTACCGGTTACGTCTCTCCCGGCGATCAATCCTGGAGAATGGAAGGCTTTAGGGGAGGCGTTGCCAGACTTCTTAACTGCTGCTTCCCAAGCACCGCCCACGGTTGAAATTGACCGCACTCAGCGCACGGTGAAAGTGTTTCTCCCTGGGTTTAGCAAACAAGAAGTTAAACTCAGCCAACCGAATCATCAACAAGAGATTACCATTGATGCTGGGGATCAGCGGCGCAATATTCCCCTACCGCCTCCGCTCAAAGGACAACCCGTCACAGGAGCGAGGTTTTTAGAAGATGGTCATTTATTAGTTTCTTTTTGATCGATCTGTTGCCTCTCCACAGGGAAAGTTGCCCCTGCTGGGGATGATTTTAATGATGGAAAATCGCTGTTGTCTCTGATTCGTTAGAATTTAGAAAAAAGTCCTTTACTGGGATTTATAACGCTTAAAACAACTGCAAGATACAATGGCATCCTCAACCTCTATGGCTGTACGAGAACTTCCCCTTTTTCCGTTACCTGATGTAGTATTGTTTCCCGGTCGCCCTCTCCCCCTCCATATTTTCGAGTTTCGTTATCGCATGATGATGAATACGATTCTAGACAGCGATCGCCGCTTTGGGGTGTTAATGTTTGATCCCGTCAAAGGCGATATAGCCCCGGTGGGCTGTTGTGCCGAAATTTCTCAATTTCAACGTCTTCCCGATGATCGGATGAAAATGTTAACCCTTGGGCAGCAGCGATTCCGTTTGCTGAATTGGGTACGAGAAAAGCCCTATCGTGTGGGTTTAGTCGAATGGATTGAAGATGATCCCCCAGAAACCGATTTACGCTCTTTAGCGACTGATGTGGAGGCGCTACTTAAGGATGTGGTGAAGTTATCTGCAAAATTAACGGATCAAAAAATTGAACTCCCTGACGATGTGCCTGATTTGCCCCGAGAATTATCTTTCTGGGTGGCGAGTAATTTGTATGGAGTGGCTTCTGAACAACAAAGTCTCCTCGAAATGCAGGATACAAAAGCCCGATTGGAACGAGAATCGGAAATTTTAGGCTCGACTCGGAATCATCTGGCAGCTCGCACGGCTCTTAAAGATGCCTTAAATTAAGACTTGACAAAATTAAGGATTTAAGGTATGAAAGCGCGATCGCGCCGAACCACTGTTTGGGGGCTGGTTGTCTTAGCTTTATTGGGAGTAGGAATCGTTTGGGGATTTCGAGTTGAGATTCCACAAGAGATCATAGAAAAACCAGAAACAGAGCCTGAAGCAGCTTCTGAAGTCTTTTCTCTAATTTCTCTTTCTGGAGAGGAAAAATTAGCTCAATTAGAAGGAATTGCTGAAACGGGGAGGGGGCTTGATCCTTATCGCGCTCGTTACCTATTAGCAGTTAAGGCGCTAGAGGCAAATCAACCTGAAACCGCCCTTGACTATCTCAACAATTTAGAAAAAGAGTATTCTTTACTTAAAGACCATATTTTACTGCAACGGGCTAAAGCCTATGAGTTAAAAGGAGAAATTGCACAAGCGCGGGAAATTTGGTTGAATCTGATTAAAACCAATGCTTCGATCGCAGCAGAAGCGATGTATCAGTTGGGAGAGTATGATTCCCAACAATGGGATCGTTTAATCCGTGAGTTTCCCCAAAATCCTCGCAGCCATGAAATTATTTTACAACGACTAGAACAAGAGCCTGACCAGCCATTGGAACTCTTACGGACGTTACTTAATTATGCGCCAGAAGGGGAGAAAAAAGCAAAAGGGCGCGATCGCGCAGTAGAAGACTACCAAGAGCAGCTTACTCCTGATGACTGGGAAGCAATCGCCGACAGTTACTGGGAGAGTTGGGAGTATCAAAAAGCCGCCGAAGCCTACGCCAAAGCTCCAGAAACGCCAAGAAATATGTATCGTCACGCCCGAGGCTTACAAGTCAGTGGGGAAACTCGGGCCGCTAAAAGCATTTATCAACAACTCAGCAAGGAATTTCCTGAAGCCGAAGAAACAGGGTTAGGATTACGCCGTCTCGCCAGTATGGTTTCTAATCAAGAAGCGTTATCCTACTTAGAGCAAGTGATCAACCAGTTTCCGAAAGAAGCCCCTCATGCTTTAATCAGCAAAGCCAACCTCTTAGAAGCCAATGGAAACACTCAAGCCGCCCAACAAGCGAGACAAACCCTTTTAGAAGAGTATTCTAAGTCTAACCCAGCTGCGGAATATCGTTGGGAAATGGCGGAAAAAGAAGCTGATAAGAGTAACTTAAGCAAAGCAATTAATTGGGGAGAAGCGGTTATCAGAGAAAATTCCAGTCATTCTAACGCCGCGAAAGCTAGCTTTTGGGTGGGAAAATGGTTACAGCAACAAGGAGACACGGAAGCGGCGAATACGGCTTGGGAAGACACCTTATCTGAGTTCCCCAGTTCTTATTATGCGTGGCGTTCTGCTGTTTATTTAGGGTTGCCAGTAGGCGATTTTAACAATGTTCGTAATTTACAGCCAGAAGTCGTCAAACCCGAGTCACGAGCAACCCTTCCCAGTGGCTCTAAGCCATTTCAAGAACTTTATCGGCTAGGGTTAGATGAGGCGGCTTGGCGCTTATGGCAAAGTGAAACGGGTAATCAATCCTCTTTATCAGTAGCAGAACAATTTACGAAAGGAGCTTTACAACAAAGACAAGGGGAATATTTACAAGGCATTAATCAAATTACCTCGTTGCGCGATCGCGATAATGAAGATGATCTTGAACGTTGGCAAAGTCTGCGCGAAAAAGAGATGTATTGGCATTATTTATTCCCCTTTCCCTACAATGATAGTATTCTCAAATGGTCAGAGCAGCGAGAATTAAATCCCTTATTAACCATTAGTTTAATCCGTCAAGAATCCCGTTTTGAAAAAGATATTGGTTCGGTAGCGGGGGCAAAAGGATTAATGCAGATCATGCCCAGTACAGGGGAATGGGTTGCGAATCAAATTAACTTAAATGATTATTCTTTAACTGATCCTGATGAAAACATTAATTTAGGAACTTGGTATTTAGCGTTTACCCATCGCCAAAATAATAATAACTCCATGTTAGCCATCGCTAGTTATAATGCTGGGCCGGGGAATGTTGCCAACTGGATAGATCGTTATGGATTAGAGGATGAGGATGAATTTGTGAGAAAAATTCCGTTTCCAGAAACGAAAGGTTATGT
>CAZTXK010000053.1:7059-12153 GCA_964617275.1 uncultured Dactylococcopsis sp.
AAGAAGCGACTCAGAAAGGAATTGAACAAGGAATTGAACAAGGAATTGAAATTGGTGAACAGCGCGGTGAAGAGAGGGGAAAAGAGGTAACACAACGGGAAATTGCTACTAACCTCCTGAGTATGGGAATGGAAATTGAGCGAGTTTCCCAAGTCACTGGTCTTTCTCCAGAAGAAGTTAGAAAATTGATGACCAATAATGAAGCATAAAAAAATAGCGATGATCACTGGTAACTGGTCACTGATTTAGAACCAGAAGAGGGAGAGTTTCTAATGCAGTTATCAACGATTTATACCCAACGCTTGGAAGAAGCGACTCAGAAAGGAATTGAACAAGGAATTGAACAAGGAATTGAAATTGGGGAACAGCGCGGTGAAGAGAGGGGAAAAGAGCTAACACAGCGAGAAATTGCTACTAACCTCCTGAGTATGGGAATGGAAATTGAGCAAGTTTCCCAAGTTACGGGTCTTTCTCCAGAAGAGGTTAGGGAACTGATGACCAATAATGAAGCATAAAAGTTCATGATTGCTCGATGACTTATTGATTCCCAACCAAAATGGCTTAGGATATTAAGAAGGTGTTGCGCTTTAGGGAGCAGAAATTAATTATGGCGGTGCAATTAAGAAAGCCGATTTTAATCGGTGGCGTGGGTTTATCTTTCTTATTATGGATGGGCTCAATGCTTCAAGATACCCTGATGGGGGTTGGAGAATGGGGAATCCCGAGCGCGATCGCGCTAGGAACAGGTTTCTGGTGGTGGCAATCACGCCAAGCCCAGTCAATAACCCCGAAGGAATTACCGACAATTAATCAAAAAGCCGTAGAAACGGAAATTCAGAAGGCGCAAACCGTTCTGGATCAAATTCGAGAAGAAGACTCAGAAACTGATCTTTCCCACCTTCAAGCCCGTCTCAATAGCCTTTGGGAAAACTTAAATCGCGACTCTCTCAATATTGTCATCACAGGGGGGAAAAGTGTGGGTAAAACTAGCCTCAAAGCAACGCTAGATGTGTCGCACCATCACATTACTGAAACTTCTCCCCTTAATCAAACCCATACCGATCACGAAACCATAGACGCGATCGCGCTCAGTAGCGAAATTGTCATTTTTGTTGTTAATGGCGACATCACCGACTCCGAATATCAAACCCTTCAACAGTGGAGTCAACAGCAACAACAACTTCTAGTCGTCTTTAATAAACAAGATCAGTATTCCTCAGACGAGCAAGCGGTTATTTATAAACAACTGCAAACTCGGCTAGATTCGCTTCTTCCTGAAAGTGATATTATCACTAGCACCGCCGCGCCTAACCCCATCAAAGTCCGAAAAGTCCAGGCTGACAGTAGCTATGAAGAATGGGAGGAAACCCCCTCTCCTGAAGTAGAAACCTTACAGACGCGCCTAAATACTCTCCTCAGTGAAGAAAAACTAACCCTGCTCTATCAAAGCACATGGCGCAAAGCCCAACAGCTAAACACCCAAGCAAAAACGATTCTTAACGAAATTCGTCGTCAACGCGCCCTTCCCTATATTGAACAATATCAATGGATTGCTGCTGGAACCGCTTTTGCCAATCCTGTGAACAGTTTAGACTTACTAGCCACCGTGGCTATTAATACTCAGCTAGTGGTTGATCTCGGGAAAATTTATCAACAAAAGTTTTCTTTTTCCCAAGCGCGAACGATCGCAGGAACACTGGGAAAACAGATGGTGCAGTTAGGATTAGTGGAATTTTCGACTCAGGCGGTAACAGGGATTCTAAAAACGAATTTCGTGACTTATCTTGCTGGGGGAACGGTACAAGGGTTAAGTGCGGCTTATCTCACTCGCATTGCAGGGTTGAGTTTAATTGAATATTTCCAAGAACAAGCAATTAGTGAAACCACAGAAGAAAATCTTAATCTGAATCGCCTGCAAGCCAAATTACAAAAGGTTTTCCAAAATAATCAACGCACGGCTTTGTTAAAAGGTTTAGTGCAACAGGGGAGAGAACGGTTATTTAGTTATTAGTCATTGGTCATTAGTTATTAGTCATTGGTCATTAGTTTACAAACAACAAAGGACAGAGGACGAAGGACAAGGGACTAACAACAAAGGAAAAGGGACTAACAACCATCATTCGTTGCTTTGCGTAAGGATTGAATCGTGGTAATGGTATGATCAATGGCGCGATCGATGTCTTCTTGAGTGGTAAATCGCCCCATTCCCATGCGAATCGAAGCATGAGCCAACTTTTCATTTCTTCCCAGTGCTGTAATCACATGAGAAGGTTGGGTGGATTGAGAAGCACAGGCTGATCCTGAAGACACTGCCATCACGGGCTGTAAGCCTAAAATTAATGCTGTGCCATCGACTCCGGCAACACTGACATTTAAGTTCCCCGCAAGCCGTTGGGTGGGATGACCATTGAGATAGACTCCTTCCAATTGTGATAATTGGTTCCAAGCGCGATCGCGCAGTTTTTGCAATCTTTCTCCTTCTGTCTCCATCTCAGCTAGTGCCAATTCTACCGCTTTCCCAAACCCGACAATTTGCGGGGGATACAGCGTTCCTGATCGCAAATCTCGTTCTTGTCCACCCCCCTGTATTTGTGAGGCAAGGCGGACTCTAGGATTACGACGACGCACATACAACGCCCCAATCCCTTTTGGCCCATAAAGTTTGTGGGCAGTTAAAGACATTAAATCAATGTTCATCGCTTCCACATCAAGGGGCATTTTGGCAAGTGCTTGCACGGCATCCGTATGGAAAAATACCTCATTTTCTCGACAAATGCGCCCAATTTCTTGAATCGGCTGTAATACCCCAATTTCGTTATTGGCAACCATCACCGAAACTAAAATGGTGTCAGAACGGATGCTGTCAGCGAGAACATCTAAATCAATCAGCCCATCTTCATCGACAGAAAGAAACGTCACCTCAAAGCCTAAACTTTCCAAATATAAACAGGGATCTAGGACAGCCCGATGTTCCGTTGCTACCGTAATAATATGCTGCCCTTGACTAAAATACGCCTCAGCGACTCCTTTAATGGCTAAATTATTGGCTTCGGTTGCGCCACTGGTAAAGATAATTTCTTCAGGGGAGGCGTTAATCGCTTTTGCAATCATTTCTCGGGCTTGTTTAACCCCAGCTTCTGCTTCCCACCCATAAGCATGAGACACACTAGAAGGGTTGCCAAAATGCTCAGTAAAATAGGGAAGCATGGCATCTAAAACCCGAGAATCAACTGGCGTGGTGGCGTTACAGTCTAAATAAATGGGACGTTGCATATCCGCTCGATTACTGCTACTTTCTTCTAGTTTAACGTTAGCTTTCACCACGGAAGCGATAAATGGAAACTTCAAAAGGTTGTAAGATTTTCGGTAAAGAGATGACTTCTCCCACGGTTAGCCAAGTAGAAAGCAAGACTTCCCAGTTGTGTTTCGGAATTTCGCGATCGCGATCAAAGTTCTTTTCATAAGAAAAATTAATCACAACTAAGATGGTTTCTTTGTCTGTCTCTCGTAAATAAGCAAGATGTTCATAAGGATAATAAATTAAGGATTTCCAACTCCCTTTTCTTAACGCTTCACTTTCTTTGCGAAGTCGAATTAACGCTCGGTAAAAGTTAAGAATTGAATTTTTTTCTGCTAATTCCGTCTCCACATTCACATACTCATAATTCTCATGAACAGGTAACCAAGGGGTAATATCTTTACCAAAACTAAATCCTGCGTGTGGGGAATTATCCCATTGCATAGGGGTGCGAGTGCCATCTCGGGAGGGTAAACACTCTTCATCCAAACAACTAATAGCAGCTTTATCCCGAACTTGTTCAATGGGAATATTTTCATGATTTACCATGCCCAATTCTTCCCCATAATATAAAATAGGAGTGCCACGAACCGTTAATAAAATGGTGGCAGCGGCTTGGGCAATAGCAAACCGATCAAAGCATAAACTACACTCTGACCATCGAGAAAGATGGCGGGGAAGATCATGATTATTGAGGAAATAAACTTGCCAGCAATTTTCGGGCGTTAGTAATTCTTTTTTCTCAATTTCTCTTTGCAAATAACCGGGATACCAAGGGCTTAGGGGAAACTCAAACGTAAAGGGAAGATGTAACTCGTCATTATTAACCCCATAAAAAACTAAAGAATCATAAAGGCGATTATCAATAAAAGTTTCGCCAATTAAAAGACGATTATCATATTCCTCAATTACTCGTCTAATTTCGCGGATAATGTCATGATTTTCAGGCAAATTTTTATCATGAATATGAAACTGATCATCATATTTATTGCCTCTCGCTCCAAATTTTAGGGGATTATTGCGAAAATATTTATCTTGACTATAAACACTAGAAGCATCCAGACGAAATCCATCGACTCCTAAATCTAACCAATAACGAATGACATTATAAATCGCAGATCGCACTTCGGGATTATGCCAATTGAGATCAGGTTGATTAGAATTAAAAGCATGATAATAGTATTGTTGTCTAGTTTTATCATACGTCCAACCTGTCCCCCCAAAATAAGATAACCAATTATTGGGAACACCCCCATCAGGGGCTGGATCATGCCATAAATACCAATCACTTTTCGGATTATAACGGCTCGATCGCGATTCTAAAAACCACGAATGCTGATTAGAGGTATGATTAATGACTAAATCAAGAATCACTTTAATATTCCGTTTATGGGCCTCACTGAGAAGCAACTTAAAATCATCTAAGGTACCAAACGTATCACAAATATCATAATAATCACTGACATCATACCCATTATCAAACATGGGAGAGGCATTAATCGGTGATAACCAAATGGCATCAATTCCAAGGGAATTTTGATTATCTTTGCCATCATTGAGGTAGTCTAAGCGTTGAATAATTCCTTGTAAATCTCCCGTTCCATCGCCATTGGCATCCGCAAAGGTTAGGGGATAAATTTGATAAATAACGCTAGTTTCCCACCATTTAGGTTCTCTTGTAAACATCAAGTTTTCTATCACTCTCTAGCTAAACATCTCACTCTCTTTTATATTTTAAATGAAACGGCAACTAAAACATTAATGGAAAATGATGATAAACTGAAAATTGTCTAATC
>CAZTXK010000054.1:0-4416 GCA_964617275.1 uncultured Dactylococcopsis sp.
AAGAAGCATCTTGATTTTTACCTAGAAGTTCTGATACTTCAAACCGACGATGGTTTCCTTCAGTTCGGATTGCTTTAATCCTTCCTTCAGATTCCCACCTGCGAATCGTTCGTGTTGAGACTCCTAAGAGTTCTGCTGCTTCAGAAACCGTTACTAGATTAGACATATAGCCTTAAAATTTTGTCACTTGTCTAATTATATTATACTTTTACTAAGTTGGTGTTTTCTGTTTCAAACCCCCTCTGTTTCTCGACGACAATTACTCAACTTTTTAACGGGTGCTGTTGTTGCTAGTACAGCAGGGGTAGCGCTTTATCCCCTGACAAAATCCTTAACGCCTCCCTCCCAAGGGACGGATGAAGGCGGAATTATTGGCAAAGACAAATTGGGCAATCCCATCCCAGCCAGTCAAATTCTCAGCGAACCTGTGGGAACACGGGCTTTAGTAGCTGGATTAAAAGGAGAACCGACTTATTTAACGGTTAAAGAAGGTCAGACACTAGACAACAGAGGGATTGTCGATAACTGTACTCACTTGGGTTGTACTTTTCCTTGGAATGAGAATGCCGAACAGTTCCAATGTCCCTGTCATGGTTCTAGATTTGCCCCAGACGGTTCTGTAGAAAGAGGTCCTGCGGATCGTCCTTTAAAACTGGTTCATGTCCAAGTCAAAGAAGATCGCATCTGGTTGATTCCTTGGACTGAAACGGATCCGCGCACTGGCACAACTCCTTGGTGGGTCTAGGAGATTCCACATTATTATTAACAAGCCTAAAACTTGCTCAACCCCAAAACGCTTGTGCTAACATCTTCAGTAATATTAAATTAACTTTAGATTGAGCTCATGAGCAAGGTTTTGGTGCTAAATGCCTCTTACGAACCGCTCAACCTCACCAGCTGGCGAAGGGCGGTGGTTTTGTTGCTCAAAGGAAAAGCCGAACAGCTCGAATATAACGGACAATTAATTTATGCTAACTTTCCGTTACCAAGCGTAATCCGCTTGCGGTACTACGTTCGGGTTCCTTATAAAGAAATTCCTTTGACCCGTCGCAATATCTTAGAACGAGATAGTAATCGTTGCCAATATTGCGGCTATAAGGGAGAGCAACTAACTCTCGATCATGTCATTCCTCGTTCTCGCGGTGGCGGTGATAGTTGGGATAATATGGTAGCGGCGTGTGTGCGTTGTAACGTCAAAAAAGGCAATCGGACTCCTAAAGAAGCGGAAATGCCCCTAGCGCGTCCACCGCGTCGTCCTTACAGTAGTCTCCACTTTGAACTGGCTAGGCATATTCAAGGCAATCGTAACCAAGAATGGCGCAAATATGTCATTGGCATTCCTTAGATTGATAACTTTAGCAAACACCACAGCATAGTAACACAAAGATCAGAACTAAGCAATTAATTTGACCTCTGGTCAGAGAAGGTTCCCTCTGTGGCTTGCCTTTTTCAACGAAGGCAAGTTACAGATTGCATCATGCCAACTCGCTCTTGATAAGATAGCAATTAATACTAACGTTCTGGTGGTAATATGTCATCTAATCTAATTACGGAGAATAATTCTACTTATCCACAAGGGAATGGAAAAACCTTAGAAGGGAAACAAACTTCACAAGTCAGTGATTTTTCCACGGCGGAAGCCACTCAAAAAAATCACACTTATGCCAATAGTGAGGCAACCCTTGATGAAATTGTAGAAGCGTTCAAAAGAACCCTAGAACGTCATCGTGGGGAAAGACAGCTAGTCATTATCCAAGATTTTCCCGATCCTGATGCGCTTTCCAGTGCTTGGGCTTATCAGCTAATTGCGCAACAATATGAAATTCAGTGCGATATTGTCTATGCTGGAATTCTTTCTCATCAAGAAAATATTGCTCTGGTTAAACTGACGGGATTACCCGCCAAACGATGGGGAATTCAAACCCTCAAAGAAAGAGATTTATCGGTTTATCAAGGCTGTGTTTTACTGGATACCCAAGGAACAACCAGCCAACTCATGCCTTTAGTTCGTGAGCAAGAAGTTCCCATCATCATTATTATCGATCATCATAGCGATCAAGGGGATGTTAATGCCGAGTTTATGGATGTCCGAGGCAATACAAGGGCTACGGCGACAATTTTAACCCAGTACATCCAAGCAGGACTCTTAAAATTTAATTCTAGTAATAACAAGCACGTTAAATGTGCAACAGCACTAATGCACGGCTTGCGATCTGATACAAATCGGTTAATGCAAGCGCAAGAGGAAGATTTCTTAGCGGCGGCGTATCTCAGTCGATTTTATGATGCCCAATTACTGGATGCGGTTCTCCAGATGTCACGCTCTAAACGGGTGATGGATGTAATTGAGCGTTCTTTACGCAACCGCATTGTTAAAAATAACTTTTCTATTGCTGGGGTAGGCTATTTACGCTACGATGACCGCGATGCTATTCCCCAAGCGGCTGATTTTTTGGTAACAGAGGAGAATGTTCACACGGCAGTTGTTTATGGCATTGTTCATAATGAACATGAGGAGTTAGAGGTCGTTATTGGCTCGTTACGCACGACGAAGTTAACTCTTGATCCCGATGAGTTTATTAAAGAAGCCTTTGGACGCGACACCCAAGGAAGATATTTCGGCGGTGGACGTTATATGGCTGGCGGCTTTGAAGTGCCATTAGGCTTTTTATATGGCTTTAATGAACACTCTGACTATGCCAAGCTGAAGTGGGAAGTGTTTGATACTCAGATTAAACAGAAGCTATTACGCTTGGTTAATCCCGATGATAGTGTTATTAATACGGATTAATGTCTATTTGCCTTGGGAGAAAAAGAGAACGGGATACCAACTACTGCGGAGGACTTCATTGGCAAAATTGGGAAGTGTCCACTGAAGTAAGCCTCCTCTGTCATCTGATCCCACCGCGATCGCGCTAACATCTTCGTTCATGACTGCCTTAACAATTTCTAAGAGTGGAGTTCCAATTTCCACTTGTGCTTTTACTTGTAAGCCAACACCTTCTAAATCTTTTTGAACCTCGGCAATTCGTTTTTCAGCATCCTGTTTACGGGCTTCGAGAGTTTCTTGGGGTAGTCTTCCTCCTTCTTTAATTACCCAGAAGAGAATGCATTTTTCTAAAGTTGACCCTTGATCTTGCTGTACATATTTTTTAATTTGTTCCACTAAATATTGAGCTGCGGTGCTGTCATTGTATGGGATTAACAGCGATCGCCATAAATGCTGACACCGTAATTCTAATTCCTCTTTAGTATAAACAGAAATGTGATTAGGGCGGAAAATCATCAACGGGGCTGAGGTAGCACGAGCCAAGGTTAAACTGGTACTCCCAAATACTTTTTCTTGTAAAAAACTGCGAATCGGTGTTCCTGCTAAAACTACTTCAATGTTTTCCTGCTGAACAATGCGAGGAATGGTATCACTAGGTCTCCCATTGGGAACTTCTACCTTTACCTCTACCCCATCTGGAATGCTCTCTAGAGCCGATTGTAACTTTTTCTTAGCAGCTTCTACCTTTTGCTCGTCAACGTGGGGAAGTTCTCCTTCTTCCCAATAAGGAACACTATGAAGAAAAACGATATAATTTAAGCCTGACGCGCTCAGACTAGAAACATAAGAAACAAAACGATCTAAACCGTCCGTAAAATCCGTGCAAATGAGACAACGCTTAAACATAGAGAAGGGTTTTAATAACTCTGGGAAGATTCCTTGCCAATCTGGCTCAATTATCCCAACTCTACCATAGGAAACGTAATCATGGATATTTTTAAGGAATAACTTTTAACTGAAACGCCCCATTTTCCCCAGCTTGTTCAGGTTTGATAGACCAAGCAAGAGAGAGAGGTCGATCAGCTTTATACGAGCCTATTGCAGACTACGCAGAATAGCCTTGATCAATTCCCCACTCGTGTTTAATAAACTCTTTGTACATATTTTCTCGCGTTAACATTTGTTCGTAGAGTTTCACTAAAAACTCTTGGGCTTGCTCGCGACTCATCTGTTGCACTTGGCTTTCAAATGAACGCAGGTTGAATTCTTGCTCTAAAGATAGTTCCATAGCTTACCTCACAATTTTTTAGGTTTAGGGCAATGCTGTTTGCTTTGTTAACAATTATAAAGAACGCTTGACATTTATTTCAATCTTCCTTGAGAAATAGTTTCTCCGAGAAGGTCGATTTCTGGCTAATATAGCGAACTGGAACTGGACTAAATTGTTCAATTTGAACACAAGGTTTAACTTTTTTTGCCGAGGTAAAAACCTAAAATACTTGCCACGAGAACTGCTTGTAGGGTAATTAAAAGGGTTAAACTCTCTTGGCGTTGTGCCATGGGAAGGGCAAGCGTAATGCCAAGAAATGACCCAATGAGGCTTAAACCGTAGATGATGACCAGTAAAATTAAGACAGAATTCATAG
>CAZTXK010000054.1:4516-12084 GCA_964617275.1 uncultured Dactylococcopsis sp.
CCAATGAGGCTTAAACCGTAGATGATGACCAGTAAAATTAAGACAGAATTCATAGGGATTGATGAGTGAATTAAATTCTTCTAGAGTTGACTATACCTCGGCATTAAAAAAATTAATGGAACAGGTAAAAATTTCTAATTTTAAGCAACTTAGTCAGCAAGCAGGGGTATCAGAAAAACAAATTTTACATTTACGGCGGGGCAAAATTAAACAAATGCGCTTAGAGGTGTTGCTGTCTCTGTCATCGGTGTTGTCAGTTTCTTTAACCGAATTAGTGGAATTATTTTCCTCAGAAACCATTTCTCATCCTAGAGAAGACGCTTTACGAGAAAAGTTTGAACAAGAAAGTTTAGAAATTATTGAATCTTGGCTTTTACAGTGGCCCACAGCCGTAAGCGCGATCGCGCAAAACCCTGATTTACCGGCTAAACGAGTAATAAAATTGCTTAATCCCCTAGAAAAGTTAATTCAATCATGGGGAGTCTCTAGAATTGGACAAGTCGGGGAAGAAGTGCCTTATAATCCAAAGCAGCACCAGTTGTTATCAGGAAATGTGACAGCAGGTGAAACGGTACGGGTGCGTTATGTCGGCTATCAAAAAGGCAATAAGCTCTTATATCGAGCAAAAGTTGAACCGATAGATTAGCTACAATAGTAAAGATAAGTTTTAAGCGTAATTTAAGAGGAGAAAACCAAAATGCCAGTTGCTGTGGGAGTTATACAAACTGATGGATTTCCGCCTGTTTTAGCGGCAGCCGATGCCATGGTGAAAGCGGCTTCCGTTACCCTTGTTTCCTATGATAAAGCCGAACGGGGTCAATTTTTCGTCGCTGTGCGCGGGGTGGTTTCCGAGGTAGAACGTTCAATGGCAGCCGGCATTGAAGCAGCAGAAAGCCAAGCCTACAACGGAAAAGTGCTTACCCATTACATGATTCCCAACCCACCTGATAATCTAGAAGCAGTGATGCCGATTGCTTACAGTGAGGAAGTAGAACAGTTTAGAGTGTAAAATTATCCTGAACTCATTTTAAAACGTAATTAAATATTAAGGAGCAACGTGAATGTCTCTAGATGCGGTTGGTAGTCTTGAAACAAGAGGATTTCCTGGGGTTTTGGCGGCAGCAGATGCCATGGTTAAAACGGGAAGAGTAACGTTAGTGGGGTATATTCGGGCTGGCAGTGCGCGATTTACCATCATTATTCGCGGTGATGTCTCAGAAGTAAAAACAGCGATGGATGCAGGGATTCACGCCGTTGATAAAGCCTATGGCGGCGTATTAGAAACTTGGGTAATTATTCCCCGTCCCCACGAAAATGTGGAATGTGTGTTACCCATTGCTTATGGCGAAAATGTGGAACAATTCCGTGAAACGACGGAACGTCCTCTTATTGGTTCGTCTCAAAATCGTAGCTAGTTGGTTATTAGTCATTGGTCATTGGTCATTAGTTATTAGGCTACAAAGGATGAAGTACGAAGGACAAAGGACTAACAACGAAGGACAAATAACGGATGAAAGTTGTTTTTTTTGGAACGCCTGAGTTTGCTGTTCCCACGCTTAATGCCTTAACCCAAGAGTCGGAAATTGAGGTTTTAGCCGTGGTTACTCAGCCAGATAAACCAAAAGGGAGAGGGAAAAAATTGATTCCTTCTCCAGTGAAGGCAGTGGCAACTAGCAATAATATTCCGATTTTGCAACCGAAGCGAGTTAAGAAAGACCAAGCTACCTTACAGCAGTTACGAGATATCGAAGCTGATGCCTTTGTGGTGACTGCTTATGGACAAATTCTTTCAGCAGAAATCCTAGAAATGCCTCGTCTCGGTTGTATTAATGTTCATGGCTCAATTTTACCGAAATATCGCGGCGCTGCCCCCATTCAGTGGAGTTTATTTAACGGGGAAACTGAGGTGGGGGTAACCACCATGTTAATGGATACGGGGATGGATACCGGGGCAATGTTATTAAAAGCAACCACCCCGGTTTCTCTGCTAGATAATGCAGAAACAGTGGGAGAAAGATTAGCGAATATCGGTGGAGAATTACTGGTGGAAACTCTTTTTAAGTGGGAAAACGGCGAAATTGAAGCCATTCCCCAAACTGATGCCGAAGCCACGTATGCGCCACTGATTCAAAAGCAGGATTATGAACTAGATTGGTCAAAAAGCGCGATCGCGCTCCATAATCAAGTTAGAGGCTTTTATCCTTTTTGTGCCACTCTCCTAAGAGGGGAACCCTTAAAAATTCTTGCTACCATTCCCCTCGGCGAACCTTACTGGTCGCAACTCCCCCCTGAGTATAAATCCTTAAAAGAAAAATGGGACAATCTTACTCTCCAAACAGGAGAAGCTGGAGAAATTGTCGCCGTGATTAAAAAATGGGGGGCAGTTGTCCAAACTGGGGAAGGATTCCTATTACTCTCGCAAGTACAACGTTCCGGAAAACGCCCTCAATCCGGTTGGGATTTTGTTAATGGGATGCGTTTAAGCCTAGGAGAAGCGTTCTCTCTCGGGCAGGGTTAAAATTTCCACGCCCTCTTTGGTTACAGCAATGGTATGCTCAAACTGTGCTGAAAGTTTGCGATCTTTTGTTAGCGCAGTCCATTTATCAGGTAACATTTCTGCTTTGTGAGTTCCCTCATTAATCATGGGTTCAATGGTAAATACCATGCCGGGGCGAATCCGTTTTCCTTTTCCTTTTGTGCCATAATGAGGAACTTGGGGCGCAGTGTGAAAGACACGGTTAATGCCATGTCCCACAAAATCTCTAACTACAGAAAAGCCTTGGGCTTCAGCGTATTCCTGAATCGCTGCCCCAATATCACCAATTCTTCCTCCCGGTTCTACGGCTTTAATGCCTCGCATCATGCATTCTTTGGTGGTTTCCACAAGTTTTTTCGCATTGGGAGAGGGCGTTCCCACCATAAACATCCGCGACGTATCGCCATGATAGCCATCAAGGATGGGAGTGACATCAATGTTAAGAATATCCCCATCTTTGAGAACTTCTTTCTCATTGGGGATACCATGACAAATCACTTCATTGAGACTGGTACAAATGGATTTCGGAAAGCCATGATAGCCTAGAGGCGCACTGGTTGCACCATGGGCTTGTGTCCAACGTTCTGCTTCATCGTTTAGTTCGAGAGTGCTTACCCCTGGTTTAATTAAAGTTTCTAGGTGATCTAGAAGGGCAGCCGCTAAACGACCAGCCTCCCGCATTTTGTCAATTTCTCGACTTGATAAAAGAGTAATCCTTTCGCTTCCCATGCGTTCTAACGGTAACTGAATTTATTCTATGGTATCAAATGATTCTTATTTGTTATTTGTTATTTGTTATTTGTTATTCGTTGTTTGTTGTTTGTTCTTTGTAAACCAGTGACCAGTGACCAGTGACTAATGACTAATGACTAAATATCACATTTCAACTTCAGATAATTGTCCATCCCGAATGTGCCAGCAGCTATCAGCCACAGGGGTTAATTCTTTGGCATCGTGAGTGACAACTAATAATGTCCAATGTTCCTTGAGTTTGACTAATAACTTCGCCAGTTGACCGCGCATTGACCAGTCTAACCCAGCTGTTGGTTCGTCTAACATCAGAATATTCGGGCTGCGAATGAGTTGCACGGCTAAAGCTAATCGTCGCTGTTGTCCGCCACTAAGGGCATTAGGAGAGGTTTTAAAGGAAAGATGATCTAATCCCACTTCTGCTAAAGCCTCTTTGACTTGGGTAATACTGAGTTCAGGATGACCAAAGCGCAACTCTTCTAGAATTGTGCCGCCGCAAAAATGACGTTCTGGAAACTGGAACACTAACCCTGCAATTTCTTGCAAATTATAGGACATTAGAGTTTGGTTGCCCCAGCAAATTTCTCCTGAGGTGTGTTCGGCTAAACCGGATAAAATCTCAAGGAGGGTACTTTTTCCCGAACCACTAGGACCAATAATTAATCCTAATTTTTGTGGCGGAAGTTTCAGGGTAATTTCTCTTAAGATGGGTTGTGGGGTTGCTGGGGGATGATAACTAATTTGGTTTAGCTGTAACATACAATTAATTGATAATTATTGGTTTTGGATGAATCCATGAAAAGTTTACTGTCTCATCTCAAAAAGAGTAGTGTTGCCACCGTTGCTGGTTTGTTCCTTGTGATCAATGTTAACCCAGCGTTGGCAGGAGATCCCTTTCGGACAAGTAACCCTCGTTCTATTAGCGATGACACAGAGGCAGCGTTTGAAGCCATGTTTAAAGGGGGAAATTATAAGGAAGCAGGGACAATTCTTAAAGATATTCCTAATGACGCTGATCCCCTTGCTTATGCGTTAATGGCTTCTCTTGCCTATACGAATGAAGAATGGGAGGAGGTAAAAGAAGCGGCGGATCAAACACTTGCCACAGCTAAGGAAATCGGCGATCGCGATCCCGTTCGTCACGAATTATACCTCGCCATTGGTCATTTTTTAGAGGGCAGTTATCTTTATCAAACCCAAGGGCCCTTTAGAGTGATGAAAAAGTTACAGAAAGTGTTTCATCACCTCGATGCAGCGGAAAAACATGATGCCAATGATCCAGAATTGAATTTAGTCAAGGGGTATATGGATTTAATTTTAGCCGTGAATTTGCCCTTTATGAATGTGGATAACGCGATCGCGCGGTTTGAGAATAACGCCGCTCCCAAGTATTTAGTTGATCGGGGATTAGCGGTTGCCTATCGGGATTTAGACCAGTATGATCAAGCCTATACGGCAGTAGAAAAAGCCATTGCTGCCACCCCTGATAATCCCGAAATTCATTATCTGAAAGGGCAAATTTTATATCATCGGGGCAAAAATAATCGGGATACCGCCCTATTACGAGAGGCTGTTAAGTCTTTTAATAACGCGATCGCGCGATCGGATCAGTTACCAGACTCAGTCAGTAGCCCCTACGAAAGAGAACGCCGTCTTGCCCAAGAACTCCTCGAAGAATACCAAACCGCCCAACGCTAGCGAATTGTGCCATACAAGTCATAAACATCAGCATGGGTAATTTCTGCTTTCACCATACTGCCGAGGGTGGCTTTCCCTTGTAAATAGACTAATCCATCCACATCGGGGGCAAATCGCGCGGAACGTCCAATAAATTCTCCCTGCTTAGGTTTTCCTTGTTCTACTAACACATCAACGGTTTCTCCCACACAGGCTTGGTTTTTACGGGCGGCAATGGGCTGTTGGAGGGCCATTAGACGATCGCGCCGTTCTTCCATGACTTCTTGCGAGAGTTGATTGGGCAAATCATAAGCTGCCGTTCCCTCTTCAGGAGAGAAGGTAAATGCCCCCATGAGATCAAATTCGTGACGTTCCACAAAGTCGCAAAGATGCTGAAAATGGTCTTCCGTTTCTCCAGGGAAGCCGACAATAAATGTAGTTCGTAACACCGCTTCTGGCAGTTGTTCTTTAATCCGACGGATAATGCCATCATTCACCCGCCCTTGCCAAGGACGATTCATTGCCCGTAAAATCTCGGGATGGGAATGCTGTAAGGGTAAATCGAGATAGGGAATGACATTGGGGGTTTCTTGAATGGCTTTAATTACTTTCGGGGTTAATCCTGTGGGATAGGAATAGTGCATCCGAATCCAAGGCACATCTACCTCGCCGAGGGCGCGTAATAATTCTGCTAATTTCGGTTCGCCATAAAGATCAACCCCGTAATTGGTAGTAATTTGGGAGATGAGAACAATCTCTTTAACCCCTTGTTCGGCTAAACTGTGGGCTTCAGCAACAATGGATTCAATAGAGCGCGATCGCTGTTTGCCCCGTAAATGAGGGATAATACAAAAGGCACAGCCATAATCACAGCCTTCAGCAACTCGTAAATAGGCAACGGCTTCGGTAGTGGTGCGATATCGAGGCACGGTTTCATCCGCGATATAGGTGGGTTCTTGGCTAACTTCAGTAACGCGATCGCCGCTTTCCACCCGTTCAATCACATCCACAATTTTGCCATAATCTCCCGTTCCGACTACAGCTAGTGCTTCGGGAATTTCTTCTAATAATTCCTGTTGAAAATGTTGCGCTAAACAGCCAGTAATGAGGATTTTCTTATCTGCTTCTGCTAGTTCGACTAGCGTTCGCACCGACTCTTCTCGCGCCGCCTCAATAAAGCTGCAGGTATTAACAATGACATAATCGGCTAACTCTTCATTATTATCAACGTTATAGCCTGCTTCGGCAAGCAAACCTAGCATATGTTCGGAGTCAACCCGATTTTTTTCGCAACCAAGATGAGAAATCGCGATCGTCGGCTTTTCTGGCATAAAATTTCAGTAAAAAACGTACATTTAACACTGTACAATTTTTCAACAGCTATCAACAATAATAACGGCTCACATTTTCCTTAAGCCCCCCAAACGCACGGGGGGTTTCTAGAAATGATATTACTAGGGCTTTTACGATTGGAGTCCCACTAATTTCTCGCTTAACTCCCACAAGCGTTCTGCTTTGGCTTCATCACTAGCCTCGGGAGACATTTCCTGAACAAAGGACTCGCGATCTTTTTTCTGCCGATTCCCCCAACTCCAGTAAGCGCCGGATTGATTATATTCAGGGTCTTTAACTACTGCTGCTACTCGCTTTCCAGCCTCCTCCTCTGAAATATAGCCTCCTGTAATTTTCTTTTGAAACCAAGGGAAGATGTTTTGGAAAAGAGAATAGTGGTTACGGAATAAAGGACTTTCTGCCACACAACCGGGGTAAAGAGAACTGAAGACAATTCCCGTTTCCTTGTGATAGCGACGATGTAGTTCTTTCATGGTCAGAACATTACAGAGTTTACTATCTTTATAGGCTTTACCGGGCTTAAATTTTTTGCCATTAATCATGCTAATCGGTGGCTTAAACCCATCTTCAAATCCTTTAAGATCCCCGAGGTCGGGAGGTGCCGGAATTGGGATTTTACCCCCTAATTCTTTGCGGTTTGCGGTAACGGTTCCTAAAATCACCAGTCGAGGATGGGGGGACGATGATTTTTTTAAGTCCTCTAACATTAAGTTACACAGCAGAAAATGTCCGAGATGATTCGTGGCAACTGTTAATTCATAGCCATCAGAGTTACGCTTAGGTTCTTTTAAGATTGGCATATAAACCGCCGCGTTACAAACGAGGGCATCAAGGGATTTTCCCGTTTGTCGAAAACTATTCACAAATTCTCGGACACTATCGAAATTAGCGAGATCAATGGGGATAATGGTATAGCGCTCTTTGGGAATCCCTACTTCTTGCGCTGCTTTTTCCGTTTTTTCAATATTCCGACACCCCATTACAATATCCCATTGGTCAGTGTCGGCTAGGGCTTTAGCTGTATATAATCCTACCCCAGAAGAAGCCCCCGTAATGATCACTGTTGAACGTTGATTGTCTGCCATGTTTTCCTAACTTCACTTATTGATCATGCTTCTTTAATAATTAGCAAGGAATCGTTATCCACAGATAGCTACTTTAACTATTTGTTACGTCTCCAGCAAGTGAGGAGGTCAACTTGAGAGAAGATGTTGGGCAACTTCTGGCGTAACAGGCATAACCGAAAGACGAT
>CAZTXK010000055.1:0-4082 GCA_964617275.1 uncultured Dactylococcopsis sp.
GGGCTTAGGGGAAAATTAACTCTCGCGTAACTTATCTAAGACACTGCGATCTTCTAGGGTAGAAGTATCGCCAGCGACTTCTTCGCCTGAGGCTAAATTCCGCAAGAGACGACGCATGATTTTTCCCGATCGCGTTTTGGGAAGGGCTTCGGTAAAGCGAATATCTCCCGGACGCGCGATCGCGCCGATTTCATTTGCCACGTGCTGTTTCAACTCTTCTTTTAGTTCGTCACTGCTTTGATACTCGTTTTCGAGGGTGACAAAGGCACAGACTTCTTCTCCTTTCATTTCCTCTTTACGCCCGACAACTGCCGCTTCCGCAACTGCGGGATGAGACACTAACGCTGATTCTACTTCCATGGTGCCTAAACGGTGTCCCGAAACATTGATCACATCATCAACGCGACCCATGATCCAGAAGTAGCCATCATCATCTTTTCGCGCTCCATCACCGGCGAAATAAAAGTATTGGCCATCTTTCGGGGCAATATGTTCCCAATAAGTACGACGGAAGCGATCGGGATCGCCATAAACCGTTCGCATCATCCCGGGCCAAGGATATTTCACCACGAGATACCCTCCTTCATTGGGCTTAACAGGATTGCCATCTAAATCCACGACATCGGCGATAATTCCGGGGAAGGGCAAAGTTGCTGATCCCGGTTTCGTGGGAATTGCCCCTGGCAGTGGTGTAATCATAAAGCCCCCGGTTTCCGTTTGCCACCAAGTATCCACAATTGGACATTTTTCTTGTCCAATAATGCGGTGATACCACATCCAAGCCTCGGGGTTAATGGGTTCGCCCACGGTTCCTAAAATGCGGAGGGAGGATAAATCTCGCGCATTGGGATGATGTTCTCCCTGTTTAATAAAAGCACGAATCGCTGTGGGGGCAGTATAAAAAATAGTCACGCCATATTTTTCCACAATATCCCACATACAACCGGGGTTAGAGGGACGCGGTGCGCCTTCATACATGACAGTGGTTGCGCCATTAGAAAGGGGTCCATAGACAATATAACTGTGTCCGGTAATCCAGCCTACATCAGCGGTACACCAATAGACATCCGTATCTTTTAAGTCAAATCCCCATTTCAGTGTGGTATGGGTATAAAGGTTATACCCCCCTGTGGTATGAACTACGCCTTTCGGTTTGCCAGTGGTTCCCGAAGTATAGAGAATAAAGAGTAAGTCTTCACTATCCATGACTTCTGGAGGGCAATTTGCAGATACTCCAGCTTTGAGATCATGCCACCAGTGATCGCGCCCGGGTTCAATGTGAACTTTCTCTTGGCTGCGTTGAACAACTAAAACATTTTCGACACTCGGTGCGCCGTTGTTTGCCAGCGCTTTATCCACTTCTGGCTTCAGGGAAACGACTTTATCTTTACGGAATCCCCCATCGGCTGTGATCACTAATTTGGCTTCGGCATCCACTAACCGAGTTTTCAGGGCTTCGGCGCTAAATCCGCCAAAAACGACACTATGGGCTGCCCCAATTCTGGCACAAGCTAACATCGCGATCGCGGCTTCGGGAATCATGGGGAGATAAATGGCAACGCGATCGCCTTTTTGTACCCCTAACTGTTTTAAGACATTTGCCATCAAGCACACTTCTCGGTGCAGTTGGGCATAGGTATAGGTGCGACTGTCTCCGGGTTCTCCTTCCCAAATTAAAGCCGCTTTATTCTTACGCCAAGTCTGGAGATGGCGATCCAGACAATTATAAGAAATATTCAGTTTGCCCCCAACAAACCATTTGGCAAAGGGGGGTTGCCAGTCTAATGTCTGATCCCACTTTTCAAACCAGTCTAATTCTTTTTCTGCTAAATCAGCCCAAAACTGTTCCGGATTGGCTTGGGCTTGTTCGTAAAGTTGTTGATATTGTTCTTTGCTTTTAATATGAGCTTGTTGGGCAAACTCTTGAGAGGGATGAAATAAACGTTTTTCTTCTAAAATTGATTCAATGGTCGGTTGTGACATCAGTTTCTAATAATAATCCACTACTTTCCTGAGCCAATTGTACCGAACAATGATGGGAACACTTCAATTCTTATAGGAAATGCAACCAAGAATGCTACACCTTTCCCTCCTTTTAAGCCCCAATAATTCGGGGTTTGGGAATTGAGACCCCAGTTCCTTTGCCGCCAAAATTGAGGTATTTCATATTCCATTTAAGAAGTGCTAATAAATTACTGAGTTTGATACGAATTAAAGATAAAATACGATTGTTTTTCTTGATTGACTTCATTTTCCTGATAGGAATAGTTGCGATCCCCCCTCAGCGTCCTCACTCACGTTATGCTAGAATAGGTAGCTCTAAAGAACATTCCTCAATCTCCCATGCAACGGACATTTCTTCTGGGAAAAATTCATAATTGCCGTGTTAGTGATAGTAACCTCAACTATATGGGGAGTATCGGGATTGATCAAACTCTGTTAGATGCAGCGGGAATTCTCCCTTATGAACAGGTGCAGGTTTTAAATATTACCACTGGCGGGCGGTTTATGACTTACGCGATCGCGCTGGAAGCGGGTTCCGGTAAAATTGAACTCAATGGGGCAGCGGCGAGATTAGGAGAAAGCGGCGATCGCTTAATTATCCTTACCTATGGATTGCTTACTTCTGAAGAAGTCAAAGATCATCATCCTTGTGTAGTATTTGTGGATGAACAAAATGCTCTTTTAGATCCTCTCCTAGCGCAATCGGGCAGTTGGGTTTAGCTCTAGATTGGAAAAAAGCGCGATTGCCGCCGGCAGCGAGCAAGGCGCGATCGCGAAGTTCCGTTTCATCGTTAAACTAAGTAATATAGTAATTGAATTAACCCTTAAAAAATGAGTATTATTCGCGCCTACGTAATTCCATTTATTATTGTTCTTGTCTTTGGTATTGCTCTTTTAGCCGTCAGTTCACGAATCTTTCTCCCTGATGACATGGTCTCCCCAGCCCCCGTGGAAGAACCAGTGGAATCAGCTTCAAATCATCAAGAAAAATGATTTCATCCATCCTGAGTTAGAAAATCCCAGTTCATGGGCTTAACATTTAATTTCTCTTAGTTTCAGGGGAACTACCGTTACTTTTTATACTGATTTTGGATACGATCAAAGTAACAATTCAATTCAACTGCATTCAAACTGCATATTTCTCCTGGGAGAAAACCTATGGTAATAAAGATTGCGTTGGAGATTTGAATCCTGAATCACTTGTTGCCCTAAACAAGAGTTACCCCCATGAACGTCACCCCCCATGAACAGTATTTTTTAGAGCTAGTCAACCGCGCCCGGCTTAACCCCGAGGAAGAAGCCGCTTTATTTGACATTGATCTCAACGAAGGCTTAGATCAAAATACGACAACTTCTGAGGCAAGGCAGCCAGAAGAGCCAAATCAGGACACCATTTCCCCTGAAGCGAAGCAACCTCTAGCCTTGAATCCCCAGCTATTAGACGCAGCGTTAAATCATAGTCAGTGGATGCTAGACACCAATACCTTTAGCCATACTGGCTTGGATGGGAGTAGCCCCTCGGAGAGAGCAGAAAACGCTGGCTATCCTTCCAGTTTTGTGGGAGAAAATATTGCTTGGCGAGGCACCACTGGCAATCTCGATAATCTTACCAATTTTGTTGAAGAGTTGCATCAGGGTTTATTTGTTAGTCCTAGTCACCGCCTCAACTTGATGAAACCTGAGTATCAAGAAATTGGTATCGGAGTTGTCACGGGGGAATTTACCAATGATGGCAATGACTTGAATACAGTGATGGTTAGCCAAGAATTTGGCACAGATTTCAGCAATGACAATTTCTTTATAACCGGCATTGTTTACGATGACAGTGATGAAAGCAATTTTTACGAACCCGGAGAAGGGTTATCTGATATCACAGTCGAAGTTACTAGCCCAACTGATGACTTTACTGCGACAACAACCACCAGAACTGCTGGCGGGTATCAAATTGAAGTCCCCTCTGGAGAGTATGAGGTCACATTTACCGGTGCGGGGCTAGAAACAGCGATGACAGAAGTTGTAACTGTTGCCGATAGCAACGTTAAAGTCGATCTTGTCACCAATGAGATTAATAATCCACA
>CAZTXK010000055.1:4182-9918 GCA_964617275.1 uncultured Dactylococcopsis sp.
GATACAGAATGGATCCGAGCAAACCCACAAGACGTTGATCTTGGGGATTATTTAGCCACTGACTCCTTTACCATTACCAATTCTGGTGAAGGAGATTTAACCCTACAAGAGATTCGACTTCCAGATGTGGATGGGTTGAGACAAGAAACTCCATTTGAAGGGGATGAAATTCTGGCTCCTGAAGAGAGTCAAACCTATACCTTTAGCTTTAATCCCATAGAAGCTGGCGTTGATCTAGAAGGAGAACAAATCACCCTTATGACGGATGATCCTGAGGAGGGAGAAATTAATATCAATTTATTCGGTCGTTCTACCCATCAGGCTGATATTAGCTATGACGGGAACGTCAATCTCAATGATCTGGGACGGTTAGCGAGCATTTTTGGCAGTCGTGAGGGAGACAATCATTATGATCCCAGTGCAGATATCAACTTTGATGGTCAAGTTGATGCAACCGATTTAGACATCCTAAGTGGCGAGCTGGGCAGTTTGACTTAAAGAAATCAAAAGACCAATTTGCTTTACTGTCACATCATCCGTTAACCCCCAACTAAGGTGAGATAAAAAGGAGAAGGAAGTTTCAATCAATTTGGTGAATAACCTGCATAGGAAATCCTGCTAACACCTATTGATGAGTAGAAGTTTATCTTCTGAATAGATATGATGAGGGTTAATAATTAACCTGAAACCAACTTCAAGAGTAATTGCAATCTATCTAGGTGACTTAAGTCATTTTTGTGTATTGTTTTTTTTGCCCAAAATACGTATTTTGATGTATTTTTTTATACCCAAAAAATGCTACTATACGATCATAATGACACCTACTAAGAATTAGGGTTAAAAGCATGAGCGTCGAACCTACCCCATATGAACAATATTTTTTAGAACTCGTTAACCGCGCTCGGCTTAACCCAGTTGAAGAAGCCCGTTTATACGAAGTCGATCTTAATGAGGGGTTAACTGGAGAAGAAACAATTTCTGTTGAACCCAAGCAACCTTTAACCTTTAACCCAGTCTTATTAGATGTAGCGAGAAGTCACAGCAAGTGGATGATTGAAAATAATGAGTTCAGTCATGAGGGGGCTAATGGTAACACCGCTATAGAAAGAGCAGAAAGTGCTGGTTATCCCTCCAGCTATGTCGGCGAAAATATAGCTTGGCGAGGAAGCAGCGGACAAATCAAAGATATCGTGGGTTTAATTGATAAATTGCATAAAGGATTAGTGACAAGCCCCGGTCATCGCACTAACCTCTTTAAAGATGATTATCAAGAACTCGGGATTGGATTATATAGCGGGAAATATACCAAGAATGGTGAGGACTGGAATGCGGTTATGGTAAGCCACAAATATGGAAGTGCTAATTTAGACAATAGTAACTTCTTTATTACGGGCGTTGCCTATGAGGATCTCAACAACAATAACTTTTATGATCCCGGAGAAGGTTTACCGAATATTACCATTGAAGTGACCAGCCCTAGTGCGGGCTTTAGCGCGACAACAGCCACGATGAGCGCAGGGGGATATCAAATCGAAGTGCCATCTGGGGAGTATGAAGTAGAATTTACCGGCAATCAGTTAGAAACGACAGTCACAGAAACTGTTACCGTTGAAGATGGGAATGTCAAAGTTGATGTTACCGTTGACGGTGGCAGTAACCAAATTCTTGCCGAACAAATTAGCTTTAACGATAAGCCTACTAATGTTGAGAGTCCGCTTTTTCAATCTAGTCCCGTTACAGCGACTAATTCCGTTACTTTGGCTTCTGCTAGAGAAACCGAGATTACCCCTAATAACTTGAATTTGGGATCATTAAGTTGGGTGGTATTAGCAATGCTTATTTTAGGAGTTGGTCGCTCTTTGCAAAAGAGTTTCTTCGGCAAAAGCTAATTATTTTAGTTAAATTTCGTGTAAAAAAAGAACGTTTGATATCAGTTGTGGGTGACAATCAATGGTAAAGGAGTTAACTAGACAATTAAGACCATGACTGAACGTAATCATTTTCCTTCTTCTTTACAATGGACTTCTGAAGCCAAAGCAAAGTTAAAAAATATTCCCTTCTTTGTGCGTTCTCAAGCCCGACAGCGCATTGAAGAAATGGCGAGATCCTCCGAAGCAGAAGTTATCACTGTTGAAATGGTAGAGGAAGCTCGCAAACAGTTTGGGAACTAAATTAAAAAATGGAGCCGAGCAGAATCGAACTGCTGTCCAGACTGGCTATTGACCTCCCGATCATTCACAGGCTTAGTTCTTCTAACCCTCAGAACGGGACTCACCTTTTATCCCAGGTGAGAGGGTTCTCTGGTTAAGTCTTTTCACTTTCCAGACCAGATAGCTAAGAAAGTGAGCAACCGTTGGGTTTTACCCATTGCCCTTAACGGTGTCAGACAATGAGTGCTCGAACCTGTTGAGAGGTGTTTTAAGCAGCTACAGGAGCTTGCTTACGAGCGAAAGGAACGATGTTGTTCGCAATTACTATTTTGGTGAGTCTTTATTATCGAGAGTTGACTCACTCTCGGCCTGTATCACGAGTTGGCTTCCACCAGCCTGTCGAAACCATTACGGCCCCGTGCTTCATTTATTATTATAAGCGTTTGGTTAGAGATTTGACAAGTGGATCATCTAAGGGATTGCGTGCGTTGCTGATAAACTTGGGAATTTAAGCCCTTCCCTTGTTGAGGTTGGGTAATGCTGGCTTGCAGTCTGTCAATGCGCTCGCCTGTTGCGGGGTGGGTACTTAAGAAAGTGGGCGGTGATGATCCTCCCTGTTGTTGAAGTTTTTCCATAAAGCTAACCATTCCCCTTGGGGCATATCCCGTAGCTTTGAGCATCCTTAGCCCTTTGTCATCGGCTTCTAACTCATCTTCGCGACTATTGGGGCGACTGACGGCTAATTCTACCCCAATTTGAACCGCATCACTGCGCTCTAAACCGGCTGCAGAAAGAAGTCCTTGCGCGATCGCGCGTTGACGCATTTGTTTGATAGCATGACGAGAGGTAATATGGGCAATTTCGTGACCAATGACACTTGCCAACTCTGCTTCATTGTCGGCAGTTTGAATTAACCCCGTATGCAAGTAAACAAACCCTCCCATCGTAGCAAAGGCATTAACGCTGTCATCCTTGACAATTTGGAAGGTAAAGGGCAAATTAGGGCGACTGCTATTACCAACTAACTCTTCTCCAATGCGATCCACATAACGATTCAGTTGGGGATTTTTATAGAGAGTAACCTCCCCGTCTAACAATTGCTGATTAATTTGTTTCCCCAGTTCCACTTCTTCGCTATCAGACATATTCGAGAGTTGGAACACTTGCACTCCCCGAAAAATTAAGTCAAAGAAAGAGAAGGCTTGACTCACTTGAGGCGTTCCCACCACTAAGCCAACAATAACCAATAGAGAAATTAGCGCATACTGCCCGCGTTTTAATAATTTTTTCAGTGATCGTAAACGTTTTTTATTCATGGTTTTTATAATAAAATCTGTCTATTCTAGTTGTAGCAACGAAATCTGATTGTTAGCTTAGAAGTTAGTGATGAACCGAAACTGTCACAAACCAAAAAGTATAATAGGGGCATTTTAGAGAAATTTTAGGTATAAACAATGAATTGGCGTAAAAAGTTTCGAGAATGGCATCGACGGCTAGCTGCAATTATGATCCTCCCTTTAATTATTACTGCCATTACAGGGATTTCCTATCGCTTGTCGAAAGATTGGTTTGGGGTAACTAGAGATGAAGCTCATTTTCTAATGGTGATTCACGAAGGAGAATATTTAGGTGATGAATTAAAAGGAATCTATGTGTTACTCAATGGCTTAGGCGTATTGTTCCTGCTGACAACAGGAGCAACCATGTTATTCTCTAATCTGTTCAAGTCTGGTCTTTTCTCCTCTGCTAAACAGCAAAAAGAAGAATCACAATAACAGTTAATTTCGACGTGATACACTTTTGAACGTTCCCATCTGCAATTAAGATGGAGATAAAAGCACATTTTCAATCAGGAATTAACTTATGGCACTGGCAATTGGTACTCAAGCACCGGATTTTACAACGAAAGATAGTGAGGGCAACACCGTTTCCCTTTCTGACTTCAAAGGGAAAATGGTCGTTCTCTATTTTTACCCGAAAGATGACACTCCCGGTTGCACCAAGGAAGCACAAAGTTTCCGCGATAACTATGAAAAATACCAAGAACAAGACATGGTGGTTTTAGGGGTAAGTCGGGATGATGAAGCTTCTCACAAAATGTTTAAGGAAAAATATGGCTTACCCTTTACCCTTTTAGCGGATGTTGATGGTTCAATTACCAAAGCCTATGATGCTGACGGTGGGGAAGTGTCTGAGCGCATTACCTATGTCATTGATCCCAATGGCAAGATCAGCTATGTCGATAGTAATGTCAACACTAGCACCCATGCTGATGATGTTTTAGGGGCCGTTAAATAGTTTAATTCACCCTCACTCAGTTTTTTAAGTCCTCCCTTTGTGGAGGATATTTCTTTGATTATTGCTTTGAAAATCATTTTGTTGTGATCTCCACTCACCAAGAAGGAAAAGCACATTTTCAGGTTGGAAATGCCTTTTATCGCCCTACAACTCAAGTCGTTCGAGATTTAGGAATTTTAGCCGCCGCGATTCACCGACAAAAAACAGGAGAGTTGCGAGTCTTGGATGCAATGGCTGGATGTGGGGTGAGAGGGCTGCGTTATTTGTTAGAAGCGGAGGCTGGCTTTGTCTGGGTAAATGAAGCGGATCTTAATATTCATCCTGTCTTAAGCGGCAATTTAAGTGCTACCCTCTCAACATCCCAATATAAACTCACCCAAACGGATGCTAATCGCATTTTTTTTGACTGTTATAATCGCTCTGATTTTTATGATTTAATTGATGTCGATTGTTTTGGTGCGCCCACTCCCTATCTTAATACAGTGTTATGGGGAACAAAACTGGGGGGAATGGTTTATCTAACTAGCACCGATGGGCGTTCTGTTACGGGAAATGATGTTCGCAATAGCTTAAAATTCTATGGGGCTTATGCGCGTTCCCATCCCGCAACCCATGAACAGGGATTACGCCTTATTATGGGAAGCCTACAACAACAAGCTGCTAGTCAAGGGCGCGGGGTTCAACCTGTCTTTGCTTATTTTACTGGGGAAACGTATCGGGTGATGATGCGTTTTGTGGAAAAACCGGAACTCACTGAGGAGAACTATGGTTGGCTGGGCTATTGTCATCACTGTGGGAATTATCAGACGGTGGGCTGGCGCAAATTAGGAAAGGCGATTTGTCCTCATGATGGGGAACGGTTGGTTCTCAGTGGCCCCCTATGGTTAGATTTTTTGCACGATCGCGCCACGGTTCAAGCTATGGCTAACTTAGCGACTCAGTGGGGTTGGCAACAACGAGCATCTTTACTGAGGATGATGGCAACAGAAGCTGATCTTCCCCCTTATTTCTATACGCTGCAACATATTGGGAAGCAAGGGAAAATGGATTTACCGAAGCGCGATCGGCTCATTGCCACGCTACAAGAAGAAGGCTATCGCGCTTGTGCTACTCATGTCAATTTACAAGCCGTTAAAACGGATGCGAGTTTCACTCACTGCGTCGAAACAGCAAAACGGTTGACTCATTAAGTAAGTCTAACTGAGTTCTCAGTAAAAACTCATATCCCTTGCCTTTAATAGAATTGAGCGCAAGAAAAACTTGGTTATTCGTTACTGTGTAAAAAGTC
>CAZTXK010000055.1:10018-11980 GCA_964617275.1 uncultured Dactylococcopsis sp.
GATTATAAAGTTTATCTGCAAAAACATTTTGGTATTGAGTTTAATAATTTATTTACCATTACCAATCTTCCCATTGGTCGCATTAAAGACTTTTTACATCGTTATCAACTGCATAACGCTTATCTCAAATTCTTAGAGGAAAATTACAACCCGGCGACGGTTTCTAATCTCATGTGTCGGGATGAATTATCCGTTGATTATTTAGGCAATATTTATGATTGCGACTTTAATCAGATGGAAAATGTTCCTGCTAAAACTCCAGACGGCGAGAATATAACGGTTAAAACGTTATTAGACTTTGACAATTTAGATGTCATTAAAAATATTCAAACTCGCCCCTACTGCTATGGCTGTACTGCTGGAAGCGGTTCGAGTTGTGGTGGTGCATTGCTCAATTAACTTAAAAATCAGCTAAATTAATTAGGAGGAATCATGAACTCTAAACTCAAATATATAGGAATCGCCGTGATTGTTGCCACCTTAGTTGCTTCTACTCAATTTATTGACTTACAAGGAATACTTACCAATGCTTTACGATGGATTGATGATCTTGGCCCCTTAGCCGCCATTGTTTTTATTGCCATTTATATGGTAGCAACCGTTCTCTTTTTCCCAGCTTCAATTTTAACGCTAGGGGCTGGCGTTGTATTTGGCGTTGTTCTCGGTTCACTATACGTTTTTATTGCTGCGAGTATTGGGGCTAGTTTAGCCTTTTTAGTAGGAAGATATGTTGCCCGTGGTTGGGTAGAAAAACAAATTCAAGGCAACCCGAGATTTAAAGCCATTGACCAAGCTGTTGCAGAAGAAGGCATAAAAATTGTCTTGCTAACTCGTTTATCGCCTATCTTTCCCTTTAATCTTTTGAATTATGCTTATGGACTAACAAAAGTCTCGTTCAAAGATTATGTTTTGGGAACCTTAGGCATTTTACCGGGAACAATTATGTTTGTTTATGTGGGTTCTCTGGCGCAAAATTTAGCGACTATTGGTGCCGAAGATGTAGAAACCCCGGGTGGAATTGAATGGGCAATCCGAATTATTGGCTTTGTGGCAACTGTAATTGTTACCGTTTATGTGACGAAAATTGCGAAAAAAGCACTCAACCAAAGAGTTGAAACTGACACTGACACTGAAGCTAAAGCCTCTTTGGAATAGGATAGCTTAGTTGCCAAAAATGAATAGATGAGCAGGAAGCGATGAAGTTACCTGCTCTTTATTTTCTAGGATGAATTATAAAATATGGTTAAAATGAAACGCGGTTTTTATAAGCAATTGTCACAGGTTTTTAAAATCTGTCGAAAGCCTCGTTTTTGGTTATTTATTGTTTTATTTATAGCAGCTTTTTTAGTTACGGTGGGCCCTTTAAATGTTTTATTTGATCAAGATTTCTTGGTTAAACATTTACAGGCTTATCAATGTTGCGCGATCGCGCTTTTTGTTGCCCTCTATACTCTCCTCACCATTATCGGTGTTCCCGGTACTGTGTTAAGTGTTGCCGGGGGATTAGCCTTTGGTTTAGTCTGGGGAACAATTTGGTCAGCAGTAGGCGCAACCTTAGGGGCGTTGGGAGCATTTTTTACCGCTCGTTATTTATTACGAGACTTTGCAGAAACTAAATTTGGCAAGTATCGCATTTTAGACTATTTACAGAAAATGGTTCAAGAAAATCCCTTACAATTTGTGTTGAGTTTACGCTTGGCTCCTGTCACCCCCTTTAATCTCATTAATTTTTTATTTGGTTTAACGTCTATCCATTGGTTTCCTTATACGGTGGGAACGTTTTTTGGCATCATTCCAGGAACGTTTGCTTATACATGGTTGGGAGTTAGTGGCGGAGAAGCCCTACAAGGAGAGGATAAATTACCTTTTTTTCTAGCTCTCAGTTTTTTAGCTTTACTGTCTGCGATTCCCATTTGTTTACGGAAAAAATAAGAGGAAAATGCTTAATTATCACAATGGATT
>CAZTXK010000056.1:0-9538 GCA_964617275.1 uncultured Dactylococcopsis sp.
GAAAGTAGCAGACAGTAACCGTTGTGACAGGAGATAGGTAAAAATAATGATTAGTGCCTCCGGAGGAAGTTCAGTCGCACGCCCTCAACTTTATCAAACGGTTCCACTTTCT
Source organism: uncultured Dactylococcopsis sp. (assembly GCA_964617275.1). Lineage (GTDB taxonomy): Bacteria > Cyanobacteriota > Cyanobacteriia > Cyanobacteriales > Rubidibacteraceae > Halothece. The sequence goes on from CAZTXK010000056.1 coordinate 113, forward strand.
AAGTTGTCCCAAGCCGAACAGCAAGATCGGTTTTTAGAAAAGGGAGAACTACAAGAACTGGATACCTTTTTCCAGTTAGGAACCAAACGAGTTGAAATTGCACAGACAATTACCCGTAATTCTGAGTTAATTGTTTCTCGGGCAGCGAACCGCATTTTTACAGGTGGGTCTCCCATGGCTTACCTGGAAAAACCGAGAGAAGAAGCCCCAGCTATGGTTCCTGCTGGGGGCGGCGATGAAGAGGATGTTCGTCGTCAAATGGATATGGGAACTGTGACTTATGTCGAAAGCGGCGGCGGCTTCTTGGAAGGACTGCGATCGCTGTTTAGTGCCTCAGGCAGCAGTGTTCCTGCACCGCCAGGGTTCCGCCCGATTAATGTTTCCCGTTATGGTCCCCAAAATATGCAGAAGTCCTTACGGGACTTGTCTTGGATGTTGCGGTATGTGACTTACGCGATCGCTGCTGGCGATCCCAATATCATTACCGTGAACGTGCGAGGCTTACGAGAAATCATTGAAAATGCTTGTTCTAGTGCAGCAACCATTGTTGCCCTTGGCGAAATGCAAGCAGCAGCCGTGGGCTACTTCAAGCAAGACGAAGAAGGACGGGAAACGGTTGAGCAATACTTCCAAGTCTTAATTTCGGAATTTAAAGCCCCCACGCCTTCTAATAAGGTGCGTCAACGTCCCAGTGGCGATCAACAGGGGTTAGAACTGCCCCAAAGCTACTTTAATGCTGCGGAAAATCGTCCAAAATATGCGATGAAGCCGGGGCTATCTTCCTTTGAAAAGCAAGTAGCGGTAAAAGCCGCCTATCGCCAAGTTTTTGAACGGGACATTACTCGTGCTTACAGTCTCTCGATTTCCGATTTAGAATCAAAAGTTAAAAACTGTGAAATCTCCATGAAGGAATTTATCCGTCGTTTGGGTAAATCTCCGCTCTATCGCAAACAGTTTTATGAACCTTATATTAACAGTCGCGCTTTAGAACTTGCCTTCCGTCATTTCTTAGGACGCGGCCCCTCTTCGCGAGAAGAAGTGCAAAAATACTTCTCCATTGTTTCGGAGGGTGGACTCCCGGCGTTAGTGGATGCGTTAGTGGATAGCACCGAATACTCCGATTATTTCGGGGAAGAGACAGTTCCCTATATCCGCGGTTTAGGGGAAGAAGCCCAAGAATGTCGCAACTGGGGAATGCAGCAAGACCTGTTTAACTACAGTGCGCCGTTCCGCAAGATTCCGCAGTTTATTACCACTTACGCCCAATATAATCGCCCACTGGCGGATCAACATCCCTATGGCAGCGGCAATGATCCCCTTGAGATTCAATTTGGGGCAATTTTCCCGAAAGAAACCCGTAATCCCAGTACCAGCCCAGCCCCATTTGGTAAAGATACTCGTCGCATTTTAATTAATCGCGGCCCAGCTACTTATAACCAAACCGGCAACCCGAAAGCACGAGGCTTATTCCCCGGGTCTCTCGGTCCGAAGGTCTTCCGTTATCAACAAAGCCCGTTCTCAGGGTTAACGGAGAAAACCAATAATAGCTACAGTGTTAAATACTCTGAAAGTAGCTCGAAAAAGGTCATTTTAGCTTGTTACCGCCAAGTCTTTGGTCGTGATGTCTATCAACGCCAACGGCTGCAGGTCGGGGAAATTAAGCTGGAAAACGGAGAGATTACCATTCGTGACTTTGTTCGGATGTTGGCGAAGTCAGAGGTATTCCGTAAACTCTACTGGACTTCTCTCTATGTCACCAAGTCGGTTGAATATATCCATCGTCGGCTGTTAGGTCGTCCTACTTACGGTCGCCAAGAAATCAACAAATACTTTGATATTTGCGCGAAGAAGGGCTTCTATGCCTTAGTGGATGCCATTATTGACACCCCAGAATATAGCGAAACCTTTGGGGAAGATACGGTTCCCTATGAGCGTTATTTAACCCCTGGTGGGTTGCAACTGCGGACTCGTACCTATAACTTGCGCCAAGATGTGGGAACTGAGGTACAAAAAGAGGTTACTCCGCGCTATACCGAGTTGGGCAAAGTCTCTGAAGAACGCAGTGAGCCTGATGTACAATATCGCGTCAAGCAGGGAGTCAATAAGCGTCGTGAGCAAACCAAGCAATTTAAGCTCACCAACTTGAATGATAAAGTAGCGCTGAAAAATGTCATTGGCGCTGCCTATCGTCAGGTGTTTGAACGGGATATTGAACCCTATCTGGTGAAGGCGCAGTTTACTAAACTCGAAAGTAAGCTCGGTAATGGGGAAATTACCGTGAAAGAGTTTATTGAGGGCATTGGTTGCTCTGATTTGTATATCAAGGAGTTTTACACCCCTTATCCCAATACGAAGGTGATTGAGTTGGGAACCAAACATTTCCTTGGACGTGCGCCGTTGAATCAGAAAGAGATTCAAAAGTATAACCAATTGCTGGCGACTCAAGGGATTCGGGCGTTTGTTAAGGCGTTGGTGAACAGCATGGAGTATTCCCAAGTGTTTGGGGAGGATGTCGTTCCCTATCGTCGTTATCCGACGCTTCCGGCAGCGAATTTCCCCAATACGGAAGGGTTGTATAACAAGCAAACCAAGCAGGATGATAAGTTAGTTGTTCCGAGCTTTGAAACGACTAAGTCTAAACTAGACAATAGTAAGTTTCCTCTTGCGTCTAAAGCCAATGGGGCTAATAATGGTGCAGGAAATACTGCGGAGTATTTAGAGTTAGCGCGATCGGTTAATACGGCTGAAGCTGTACCAGCAACTTCTGTTCCTCGGATTTTCCGTCATTCTAATCAAGCCAGTTCTACTCAAACCCAACAGGTGATTAATGCGATTTACGCGCAACTGTTGGTGGTGCCTCAAGACAATGTTCCTGAGGCGTTCCGGTTACCGAATCAGGAAGCCCAGCTTCTCGCTGGTAACTGTACGGTGCGAGACTTTGTGAAGGCTTTGGTGAAGTCGGAGGTGTATCAACGGCGTTTTGTCAAGCCTTATCCGAATCCCAAGGTTGTAGAATGTCTCTATCGCCATTTGTTGGGACGTGCGGCGAGTGAAATTGAAGTCCATCAAATGACGCAATTGTTGAGTGAGAAAGGTCTTGCTGCAACTGTAGATTCTATTGTTGATGGGGTTGAGTATAGTCGTTTCTTTGGTGATCAGGTTGTTCCTTATCCCAAGGAAAATAATGGCTAATCAGTTAGTGATTGCTTAATAATTATTTCCCCCTTCGTGGGGGATTATTTTTTGTACACTTGCTAATCCCCCCAACCCCCCTTTGAAATGGGGGCTAAAGCTAAAGGGATCGTTAAGCTAGTTCATTTGTAGCAACCATTAGGGGATTTCATATTACATGGAAGAAGGATTTTAAGGGATTTGACTGTTTCTAAGGTAGCGAAAGGACTCTTTTATAGCTTGGTTAGTTTTGGGATGGTTTTATCCCTACTTGCAGGAGGAACTTGGTATTGGTGGAAAAGCGCGATCGCGCCGGTGTCTTCTGAGGAAGAAGAATTAGTGACTATTAAAATTGCTGCGGGCACTTCTGCACAAAGGATAGGGGAAAGGTTAGAGGAAGAAGGCTTGATTCGTTCTACCCTAGCTTGGCGCATTTGGTTGCTGACACTAAGATTACAAGACAATCCTGAGGACTTAAAAGCGGGATCATATCAATTATCTCCCACTGACTCCCTACCTGAAATTGGCAAGCAAATTCGGGAAGGAACCGTTCTCACAACTCGTTTTACCATTCCTGAAGGTTGGAGACAACGCCAAATGGCTGAACGATTTGAGGAATTGGGATACTTTTCGGCAGAGGAGTTTTTAACGGCAGTGGAAAATTTTGATCGCGATCAGTTTCCCTGGTTGCCTAATGATTTGCCTCATCTGGAGGGGTTTCTCTATCCTGATACTTATCAAATTCCGCGCGATCGCGCTACCCCTGACTTTATCATTGAACTCATGCTGAACCGTTTTGCTGAAGTTGCCCTTCCCCTTTACGAAAGCCGAGAAAGTCCTTATAGCTTCCTGGAATGGGTAACCCTTGCCAGCATTGTAGAGAAAGAAACCGTGGTTGATGAAGAACGATCGCGCATTGCCGCCGTTTTTGCCAAACGTTTAGAAAAAGGAATGCGATTAGCCGCTGACCCCACAGTAGAATACGGTTTAAATATTCGACAAACCCAAGAGCAAACTTTAACCTTAGAACAAGTTAATACCCCCTCTCCCTACAATACTTATCTCAATGCAGGCTTACCCCCTACACCCATTGCTAGTCCGGGAAAACCGGCTTTAGAAGCATCTTTAAATCCCCCTGAAACCGAGTATCTCTTTTTTGTCGCCCGTTATGATGGCACGCACGTTTTTAGTAAAACCTTTGAAGAACATCAAGAGGCGCAACGTCGCATTCAGAATTAACACCATTTTAATCATGAGACACACCGATTCCTTAAGCCCCCTTTACAAAGGGGGGTTTGGGGGGATAAAGATATGACTTATTCTAGGCTAGGTCTCATTCTATTCAATTTTTGGACAGCTGGGATTTTATTAATTGCGCTGCTGATTGCCACTCCCATTTTATTTATTTTTACTAGCATTTTTGCGGATACTGGAGAAATTTGGCAACATTTAGTCGCAACAGTGCTTTCTGAATATGTGAAAAATGCTTTAATTTTAATGGTCGGAGTCGGTTTAGGGGTTTTGATAATTGGAGTGGGAACCGCTTGGTTACTCACGCGATGTCAATTTTTTGGAAGTAACATTCTCGAATGGGCGTTATTGCTTCCTCTGGCAACTCCTGCTTATCTTCTTGCTTATACTTATACCCATTTATTAGATTTTTTTGGCCCCGTTCAAACCACATTAAGATCGCTGTTTGGCTGGGTAAGCGTTAATGAGTATTGGTTTCCCGAAATTCGTAATATTTGGGGCGCGATCGCGATGTTAACCCTGGCACTATATCCCTATGTCTATCTCCTAGTCAGGGTAGCTTTTCTCGAACAAGCAGGGAGACTGGTAGAGGCGAGTCGGAGTTTAGGTTGTAATCCGTGGTTAAGTTTTATTAAGGTAGCCCTACCATTAGCCCGTCCCGCGATCGCGTCAGGAGTAGCATTAGTTTTAATGGAAACCTTGGGAGATTTTGGCACCGTCCAGTATTTTGGGGTAACCACCTTTACCACAGGCATTTATCGGACTTGGTTTGGGATGGGAGAACGAGTGGCAGCCGCCCAATTATCAGTGGTGTTACTCCTGTTTATTGCCGTATTAATTATTTTAGAACGATTATCTCGTCGTCAAGCCCAATATTATGAATTAGTTAGTAGCAATCAGCCGCCGCCACCCTATCAATTACCCCCATCGAGCGCGATCGCTGCTTTTTTCTTTTGTACCATTCCCTTAATGTTCGGATTTATCATTCCAGGGCTTTATTTAGGGTATTTAACCGTTGCCAATGCAGAGTACACCCTCAACCAAAATTTCTGGGACATGGCACAACACAGCTTAATTTTAGGGGGAATCAGTGCCATTTTAGCGAGCGCGATCGCGCTTTTTTTAGGTTATGGACAAAGACAAGCCAACTCTTTCCTACTCAATCTCGGCGTTCGTATTGCAGCTTTGGGTTATGCCCTTCCTGGAACCGTTATTGCCGTAGGAATCCTAATTCCTCTTACCCAACTCGATCAACTTCTAGATCGCTGGATGCGTTCCACCTTTGATCTTTCCACAGGCTTACTTTTCAGTGGCACCATTACCGCCCTGATTTTTGCCTACCTAGTGCGTTTCCTTGCTGTCGCTTTTAACACCGTAGAATCCAGTTTAGCCAAAATTAAACCCAGTCTAGATGAAGCCTCAAGAAGTCTCGGACATAATTTCTTAAGTACCCTGTTGCGAATTCATCTCCCCTTAATGTGGGGAGGAACCTTAACCGCAGTGATGTTAGTATTTGTGGATGTCCTGAAAGAACTTCCCGCCACCCTAATTATTCGTCCATTTAACTTTGATACCCTCGCCGTCAAAGTTTATGAATATGCTTCAGATGAAAGATTAATTGAAGCCGCCGCCCCAGCGTTAACCATTATTCTAGTCGGAATCATTCCAGTTATATTTCTCAGTTGGAGAATCACAGCAGCTAAATCCCCCAATCGAGAGACTTAGCTACTGCAAACTAATCTTTTTTAAATAATTAGCACTGCACACCGACTCCTTTCCCCCTTTCAAAGGGGGGCTAGGGGGGATTTTCACCAAACGGGATAATTATTGAAAATCGCTATAAGTGGGAGGAAGATCCAGAGAAGATTTGGAATCTTGATTATTTTCTTGCTCTTGTTCAAAGGGAGACGGTTCCTCTAAAGGAGAAGCCTCTTCGGGAGAAGGACGATCGCCATCCACATCCGCTAAATCTCCTAAATTAAACAAGAAAGGAACACTACTCTTATTGTCGCCACCCATGACTAGAACATTCGGCATTTGAGAGCCACCTTGTCGCCAAGCCTCGATCGCTTCTTTTTGTAGAACGAGAGAACCACCTTGAGCGCGTAAGGTGTCCGCTAAGAGGCGTTGAGCTTCCGCTCGTCCTTTCGCCCGGTTAATATCAGCTTGTGCCTTTTGTTCAGCTTCTCGGGCAATATAAACCGCTCTTTGGGCGCTTTGTTCCGCGATTTGTTTATCTTCTACCGCTTGAGCAAAGGCTTTGGTAAAGTTCAGATCAACCACACTGGTATCTAAAACAATAATGCCATACTTTTCTAAACGTTTATTGAGGGCAACATCAAAATCTGCCTTCAATTCATCCCGCTTGGTAATGGCTTCTTCTGCGGTTTTTCTCGCCGCAGCTACCTTAAATGATTCTTGAGTTTGGGGAGAAATCACCTTAGCCACAACATTGCTGAGTGTGCCTTGCTTACGGCGAATATCAACCACTTGCACAGGATCAAGACGGAAGTTAATGGCAAAACTTGCATTTAAGTCTTGTAAATCCTTAGTAGCACTTTGGGCGGGAACTTCATATTTCTGTACGGTGACATCATAGACATCCACCTTAGAAATAATGGGAGGCTTAAAATGGATGCCTTCGAGTAACGCCTCTTCTTGAGCTTGTCCTAAAATGCTTAGAACCCCTGCTTGTCCAGGGTTAATTACGGTATAAGAATTAAAACCGATGATTAACAGTAAGGCTGCGACAATGCCACCAATAATGGCAGTTAAACTTTGGCTATTCGGTTGAGTCAAAAAATTTGCTCCTAGTTGATTGTGTATTATTTATGATTTGGGAAAACAGGACCTTTAATTATAAGTCCCCATAACCAGGAGGTAGATCTAAAGAGGAATCAGTCTCATCCTCTTGTTGTTCTTTTTCAAAGGGAGATGGCTCCTCTAATGGCGAAGCCTCTTCTGGGGATGGACGATCTTGGTCAACATCAGCTAAATCCCCAAGGTTGAATAAAAAGGGAATACTGCTTTTATTTTCCCCTCCTAAAATTAACACATTTGGCATTTGAGAGCCGCCTTGTCGCCACGCCTCAATAGCTTCTTTTTGCAGTACCAGCGATCCCCCTTGAGCGCGTAACGTTTCTGCTAACAAGCGTTGGGCTTCTGCTTTCCCTTTCGCCCGATTAATATCAGCTTGGGCTTCCTGTTCGGCTTCCCTAGCAATATAAACTGCTCTTTGCGCCCGTTGTTCCGCAATTTGTTTGTCTTCTACTGCTTGAGCAAATTCTTTACTGAAATTGAGATCAATAACACTGGTGTCTAAAACAATAATCCCATACTTTTCTAAACGATTATTGAGAGCCACATCAAAGTCTTCCTTTAGTTCATCCCTTTTAGTAATCGTTTCCTCGGCAGTTTTTCTCGCTGCTGCTACCTTAAAGGATTCTTGGGTTTGGGGGGCAATGACTTTAGAAACAACATTACTCAGTGTCCCTTGTTTACGGCGAACATCCACCACTTGCACGGGATCAAGACGAAAGTTAATGGCAAAACTTGCTTTTAAGTCTTGTAAGTCTTTGGTGGCACTTTGGGCTGGAACTTCATATTTTTGAACGGTGACATCATACACATCCACTTTAGAAATAAAGGGGAGCTTATAATGAATCCCCTCTAGGAGAGCCTCTTCTTGAGCTTTCCCTAAAATACTGAGAACCCCAGCTTGTCCCGGATTAATAACAACATAGGAATTTAATCCCAGCAGAAGCAACAGTGCAGCGACAACTCCGCCGATAATAGCGGTTAGACTTTGGTTAGTCTGTTTATTCAATTCCCTTTTCCTCGTAACTGTAGGGCTAGGCAACTGCTATTAATCTTGCCTAACCATCATGGTTCATTATTCATTATTGCATGAGTCTTATTTTTTATGGAGACGTTGTAATTCTTCTCTAAGGGCTTCTACTTGATTGCGAAGACTGTCAATATCTTCGTTGTTGTTTGTTTCCCCTGTGGTTGACTCATTATTGGTGTCGGCTTCATCTTCTTCTATGATTTCAATTCGTCTTGGTTCACCCTGGCTACTAGAAGAAGTATCATTGTCTGAGGCGGTTTGCCCGCGTTTGGCTTCTGAAACCAATTCCTCAACAAATTGACGGGCTTCTTCTGAGTTCATTTCTCCCCGTTTTACTAATTCATCCGCGAGTTTTTGACTTTGGGTACGGAGTTCTTTTAGTTTTTCGCTAGCTTGTTCTTGTGCGTAATCGGCTAATCCCACGCCGAAGTAAAATGCTTTTTGTAAAATGTCTCCGAATTGGTTATTCATGGCTTAATTCGTCCTTGTACGATTTCGGTGAGAGTCCTTAATCCCATGCTATCATGCGACTTTTGTCTCTTTCTAATCGGGAAAACTTAATCGCTGCTTAAGGTATTTGCCGCTCGCCAATAGGAAAGATCGATCGCGCTTTGATGAATAGTTGAAGCAATATTAAGATTTTCTAATGACTTAAATAGCCAATGCACATTATATCGCGGGGTCTGCTCATAATGATTATAGAGAATGGCAAACCGACTGGTTAAATAGGGATGAATTTTATTAGAAATCAACATAATTTTTAGCAATAACCCCACGGTTTTCGTTGGCCCCAAGTTTGTCACTAAATCCAAATACAGATAGTGATCAATATTTTTTTCACTTTCCACAATCAGAAACTTTAATAAATTATTTGTCACCCGAAGCACTAACTGTTCTGTTGGTTTTTCCTGATCCCATTGGGATAAAGTGTTTTTTAAGTAATCAGCTAGTTTGGGGTTCAGTTGTCGCTTCTGATAGGAATAGTTATCACCTGTGGTTAAATATTCATAAAGGTCTTTTTTATAAACTTTAAAACTCGTGGCTTTACTACTGTGAATAAGGAATCGCTGGGCTAAATCTTGATAGGTTGATTGTCCTTCTACGCCACTAATAAAATGTTGTAACGTTGTAATTAATTCCGAATCTTTAAGTAAGGT
>CAZTXK010000056.1:9638-11693 GCA_964617275.1 uncultured Dactylococcopsis sp.
ATTTTGACAAATTTGGGAATATTTTGGTGCGCTTCCGATGACTGTTTTAGCCAATAATTAATGGCAAGATAGCAAGCATGACTTAAAAAAGACATTAAATGTTTGTCTTTATCATCAGCTTTCATGATTTGTTCAAGGGTTTCCCGAATCTCTACATTTTCGTAGCCTGTGGCTTGAATAAAAAGAGAATAGTATCTTTCTACCACTTTTTCTGGAGATTCTTGTTTAAGGCAAGATTCTAAATGGTTATAAATTTTTTCTTTCTTCTGATTCAGTGGCGACAGTTGAGTTGGCATCAGCAATTAGATGAATTGGGGCTAACAAAAAAAGGTTCTTCTAGGGGCTTAAAGATGGTATATTAACACTAATGACAATTGACTGACTTTAATTATTATTACGAGTAACCATGGCAGCCGAAATGACTCCCTCTATTTTAGCAAATATTATTCGCCCTCTTCGCACAAGACTTACTGAGGAGAAAGCTACAACAAAAATTATGGGGGTTAATACGGATACTCGCAGCCTCAAACCGGGAGAAGTCTTTATTGCGCTATCAGGAGAAAATTTTGATGGTCATCAATTTATTGAACAAGCCTTACAATCTGGGGCAAGTGGTTTAATTCTCAAGGAAAGTTTTTGGGGAAAAGTGTCTGCGGATGTTCCTCAATTCTATGTTCAAAATACGTTAACCGCTTATCAACAGATTGCTCATTGGTGGCGACAACAATATGCGATTCCTGTCATTGCGATTACGGGCTCTGTAGGAAAAACCACCACGAAGGAGTTAATGGCAGCGGCGTTAGGAAAATATGGTCGAGTATTAAAGACGGAGGCAAATTATAATAATGAGATTGGCGTTCCGAAAACCCTTCTGGGCTTAAATTCAGAGCATGATTTTGCGGTTATTGAAATGGCAATGCGAGCGAAAGGAGAAATTGCCCAATTAACTCAGATTGCCCAACCAAGCATCGGCGTGATTACGAATGTGGGGACAGCGCATATTGGGCGATTAGGTTCCCAACAGGCGATCGCGCAGGCAAAATGTGAACTCTTAGCAGAAATGCCTTCCGATGGAATTGCTATCCTAAATCATGATAACCAACGGTTAATGGATACAGCAAGGACAGTCTGGAAAGGGAAAACCATTACCTATGGCTTAGAAGGGGGAGACATTTCAGGGGAATTAGTTGATTCTGAAACTTTAAAAGTGGGAGATCAAACATTTCCCTTACCCCTGCTCGGAACGCATAATGCGTCTAATTATCTCGCCGCTATTGCCGTGGTAACCGCCCTGAATTTAGATTTAAATCAATTAAAAACGGAAATTTCAGTAACGCTTCCGGGAGCGCGATCGCGCCGTTATTCTCTTCCCAATGATATCTTACTCCTCGATGAAACCTATAATGCGGGGGTAGAATCCATGATCGCAGGGTTAGAATTATTAAAAGCCACTCCCGGCGATCGTCATATTGCTGTTTTAGGAACCATGAAAGAATTAGGAAATCAGTCAGCAGCGTTGCATCGACAAGTGGGAGAAACCGTTGCTAAATTAAATCTGGATCAGGTTTTCATTTTAGCGGATGAACCCGAAACTGAAGAAATTGCTAATGCGGCTTACCCCGTTAAAAGTGAATGTTTTAAAGACAAAACGCAGTTAGCCCAACGCTTAAAAGAAACTTTAGCCCCGCGCGATCGCGTGTTATTTAAAGCCTCTAATTCTGTCGGGTTAGGTGACATTTTAAAGCAAATAAAAGAAGAGATAAACTAAATGTCTTTAGATATCATTATCATCGGCAGTGGCATTGGCGGCTTAACCGCAGGCAGTTTACTCGCCCGATATGGCTATAATGTTTTAATCTGTGAAAGCCATAGTATTCCCGGTGGCGCAGCCCATAGTTTTAAGCGCAAAGGATTTACCTTCGACTCTGGCCCCTCATTTTACGCTGGAATTGGTTCACAACAAGCCAGCTTAAATCCACTGCAACAAGTGTTAAGAGTATTAGGAGAAAAAATCGACACCATTCCTTATGATCCCTTGGGGGAATTTCATTTTCC
>CAZTXK010000057.1:0-11656 GCA_964617275.1 uncultured Dactylococcopsis sp.
TGAATGGAAAATTGATTGTAAAATAGTTTTTTCTTAAAACATTTATTTTGCCCCCCTATTTCCTTGATTTGGAAGTAGGGGGATTCGCTTATTTAAAAACTGCTACAGCGGCTCGATGCAAGAGACTATGTCGATAAGCTAAGGCTTCTAAGTCATCGCTATAACCGCCCCCAATGACACAAGCAGTGGGATAGCCCGAGGCATAACAGGTACTTAAAACTGCGCGATCGCGCCGATAAATGCCCCAATCACTTAAGGCTAATTTTCCCAACCGATCTTCCACATGAGGATCAACCCCAGCATCATAAAGCACTAAATCAGGTTTCACCGCACTCAAGACATCAGGTAACTGTTTCGCCAAAATTTGTAGATAGCCATCATCATCTAATCCCTTGGGCAAGGGAATATCCAGATCACTGGCTTGCTTGCGACTGGGAAAATTTTCCCCGCAGTGCATAGAAAAGGTAAACACTCGGGGGTCATTTTGAAAGACAAACGCTGTTCCATCCCCTTGATGGACATCAAGATCAACAATTAGAATTTTTTGGACTAACCCCAACTGAAGCGTAACCGCAGCAGCCACCGCTAAATCATTAAAGATACAAAAGCCTGATCCATAGTCGGGAAAAGCATGATGGGTTCCTCCTGCTGTATTACAAGCAATGCCATGTTCTACAGCTAATTTTGCCGTTAAAATCGTGCCGCCAATGGCTAAACAGGTGCGATGGACTAACTGTTCACTCCAGGGGAGTCCAATGCGTCTTTGTGCTTTTTTCTCTAACCTTCCCTCATAATATCCCTGAATATAGTCGCGAGTATGGACAAGTTCTAGCCACTGTTGAGCGGGAACTTCTGGCTGATAAACTTGTTCTGGTTGAATAATACGATCGCGCAATAAAATCTGGTAGAGTCTGCCAAATTTTGCCATGGGGAAACGATGTTCGGGGGGAAGTGGGGTAACATAATGAGGGTGATAGACAATCGGTAGCGACATGGATTAATTAAACGATTTTTCTATTGATAAAACTTGAAGATGTTAAAACGATCGACAGAATTTTTATTTCTTGTTTTCTGCGGCCTGATGATGGGAGTCATCACTCCTAGCGCGTCAGCCCAATCTCCGGATCAGGGGACAACTCTCAATTGGTTCCAAGCCATTGTCTTAGGAATTGTGCAGGGAATTACTGAATTTCTTCCCATTAGTAGCAGCGCCCATTTGAAAGTTGTTCCCGTGGTTTTAGGCTGGGGTGATCCCGGAATCACCTTTACGGCTGTGATTCATTTAGGTAGCATTGCCGCCATTATTGGGTATTTTTGGAAAGACTTAAAACAGTTACTCCAAGGAACATGGCAGGGGCTACAAGCGAAGAATTTTTATCACCATGATTTACGTTTAACCATAGGCATTTTACTAGGAACTATTCCTATTTTAATCGCAGGGCTATTCTGGAAAGTTTTTGTTAGTGATGATTCTCCACTACGGAGTATGACAACGATTGCTATTACCTCAGTGGTTATTGGCTTACTTTTAGGAATTGCGGAGTGGATCGGAAAGCGCGATCGCGCAGAAAAACAATTAACCCCTCAAGATGCCGTTTTAATGGGAATTGCTCAATGTCTGGCTTTAATTCCGGGAACATCGCGATCGGGCATTACCATTACCGCAGGATTATTTATGGGCTTAGAACGAGCCGCCGCCGCTCGTTTTGCGCTTCTGATGGGAATTCCTACCATTGTCATTGCGGGAATTGTGGAATTAACAGAAGTCTTTGAACAAGGATGGAATCAGGTTGGCATCATGCCTCTGTTCATTGGAACGGTGAGTGCATTTATTTTTTCTTATTTATCGGTAGTGGGGCTGATTCGTTATCTCCAAAACCAAAATACTTGGGTATTTGTTTGGTATCGTGTGATTTTTGGAGCCTTCATTCTATTGGGAGTGATACTGAATCGCTTTTAAAAAGCAACTTAAAAAAAGCTCCCGTTATTTCAAAAGCCCCCTTAATAAGGGGGTTGGGGGGATCTACTGTAACCTAACTTTTTGAAAGTGGTATGTATTAGTAAGCGTGTTGGATTTCGTAGAACTCGGGAGAAATATAGTCCTTACGCAGGGGCCAACCCACCCAGTCTTCATTCATTAAAAGACGCTTCAGGTTAGGATGCCCTTCAAAGACAATGCCAAACATATCGTAAGTTTCCCGTTCCTGCCAGTCCGCGGCTTTCCAAATCCAATAAACGGAAGGAACAGTGGGATTTTCCCGGGGTAAGAAAACCTTAATGCGAACTTCCTCAGTAGAATCAGCATCATCATAAAGTTTCGCGAGATGATAAAAGCTCACCAATTCTTTCCCGGGGCCGGAATCATAGCCACCCTGACAGGCTAGGTAATTAAAGCCATTTTGATACAGAGCCGTTGCCACGGTCAGCAGCGCATCAGGTTCAACGCTAATCATTTCGATTCCCCGATGATCCCGTGCTAACGGCTGATTATTCAAGCCATTTTCCGTTAACCAAGAAGAGACAACCCCTGCTTCGACAATTTGTGACTCTTCTTGTTCGTTTTGAGTTTCTTTTTCTTCTTCTGCCACGTTAAGCCTCCTCTTTTTGAGATTGCGATTCACTGAGCGCCGTAGAGACTTCAGGCTGCATTGCCTCAGCCAACTCTTTCGGGGGCGTTTCCCAAGTTCCTTTATTCAAATACTTGCCATCATGAATGGGAGAAACCACTTTCATATTATGAGTAATACTGTAATAGCGATGAGTTTGTTCAATGGAACCAGAGCGCTCTTGAATCGACTCGTTGGCAATTTTTTTCCGTAATTTGACAATGGAATCAACAATGGCTTCGGGGCGAGGTGGGCAACCGGGGATATAGGCATCCACAGGAATGAGCTTATCGACACCGCGCACTGCGGTGGGAGAATCGACACTAAACATTCCGCCTGTAATGGTACAAGCCCCCATGGCAATGACATATTTCGGCGAGGGCATTTCCTCATAAAGACGCACCAGCGCCGGAGCCATTTTCATGGTAATGGTGCCAGAGGTAATGATTAAATCGGCTTGTCGTGGGCTGGAACGCGGCAATAAGCCAAATCGATCAAAGTCAAAGCGTGACCCAATCATCGCGGCAAATTCAATGAAACAGCAAGCTGTGCCATACATCATCGGCCACAGACTCGATAGTCGCGACCAGTTGTAGAGGTCATCGACAGTGGTTAAGATAACATTTTCTGATAAGTCCTGAGTTACTCCTGTGCGAGTTGCCGAGTTCAGGATTTTCTCTTTTTGTTGTTCTTGTAATGTTCCTTGATTTATGTTCGATTCAGAATTCATGACCATTCTAATGCTCCTTTGCGCCATGCATAGACTAATGCCACTACGAGAATGGCAATAAAGATGAGGGCTTCAATAAATGCGAGTAACCCTAATTGGCTAAATGCAACTGCCCAAGGGTATAAAAAGACGGTTTCCACGTCGAAAATGACGAAGACAAGGGCAAACATATAGTAGCGGATGTTAAATTGAATCCAAGCACCGCCAATGGGTTCCATTCCCGACTCATAGGTGGTTCGGGTTTCGGGACCGCCGCTACTAGGTCGTAACAGTTTGGAAGCTGTCAGAGCGATAACTGGGATTAATGAACAGATGATTAAAAATCCCAAAAAGTATTCATAACCAGATAGGCTAAACACGCGATTCCTTTCCTCTTATTCAGTGCTGACGTTTGTTATGTTTCTTTACGTTTCTATCGTATCTTAATCGCTGCTCAGTCAACGGTAATTATTTTAACCCTGCTTTCACGAGTTGCTTTTCGGGGAGTTGGGTATATTGAGAGACAATTTTCCGAAATTCTTCCCCTTCAATGGTTTCTTCATAGAGGATGATATCAACGAGATGATCCATTAGGTCTCGGTGTTCGCGAATAATCTGTCGCGCTCTTTCATATCCTCGAAGCGCGATCGCGCGGACTTGCTCATCAATTTTAGACGCAACTTCTTCGGAATACTCATTGCGGTTATACATATCGCCGCCGCCTAAGAACACTTGATCATTACCGCTTTCTAGGGCAAGCGGCCCCAAATCTGACATGCCATAACGAGTGACCATTTCTCGGGCTAAATTGGAGACAACTCTGAGATCATTACTGGCTCCTGCGGTGACTTCGGCATCCCCAAAAATCTCCATCTCCGCAGCACGTCCGCCAAGGGTAATGGTAATGCGATCGATGAGCCACGCCCGACTATATAAGCCACTATCGACCATATCTTCATCAAAACTCTGTTGAGCAAAACCGCCGACTCCTCCTGAGCGTGGAATAATGGTTACTTTATTCAGGGGATCAGAATGCTCTAAAAGGGTCATCAACAGGGCGTGTCCTAGCTCATGGTAGGCAATGAGACGTTTTTTCTTACTATCTAAGAGGGGATTTAAAGTTAAGCCAATAGTAATGCGATCCAGGGCATCATCAATTTCTAGAGTGGTAATCATAGGCTTAAATCGCCGCGCCGTCAGAATCGCTGCTTCATTGAGAAGGTTCGCTAAGTCTGCCCCTGACAGTCCGGGGGTTTTTCGCGCGATCGACTCTAGAGACACTTCCGGGGCTAATTTTTTATTGCGAGCATGAACTTCTAGAATCCCTAATCGACCGTTATAACTGGGCAAATCGACGCGCACTTGCCGATCAAATCGCCCGGGACGCATTAAAGCAGGATCAAGAACATCCGGGCGGTTGGTGGCAGCAATGACAATAATGCCGGTATTTTCTTCAAACCCATCCATTTCGGTTAATAGTTGGTTTAGGGTTTGTTCTCGCTCATCATTCCCCCCGCCAACGCCAGCACCGCGTTTACGCCCGACTGCGTCAATTTCATCAATAAAGACTAAACAGGGGGCATTTTCTTTGGCTTTCTTAAATAAGTCTCGCACTCGCGAAGCCCCAACGCCCACAAACATTTCCACAAATTCTGAGCCGGAAATGCTATAAAAGGGAACGCCAGCTTCTCCGGAAACGGCTTTAGCAAGGAGTGTTTTTCCGGCTCCGGGAGAACCTACCAGTAAAAGACCTTTGGGAATTTTTGCCCCTACTGCGGTAAACCGTTCAGTTTCTTTGAGAAAGGTAACGACTTCTTGTAATTCTTCTTTGGCTTCGTCAATTCCAGCAACGTCATCAAATCTTACCCCGGTTTGATCTTCGACTTGATAACGAGCGCGAGATTTCCCGAAACTCATCGCCTGTCCCGAGTTTTTAGCGGAACGACGGATAATTAACGCTAACCCGCCTACTAGTAAGACAATGAGAAAGCCGTTGGCAATAATTCCCACCGTTTGAGCATTATCCCCAGAAGCGTCGATTTCTAGGGGAACATCGCGATCGCGCAACTGAGAAATGACTTCACTGTGATTATTAAAGAGTTGGACTTCCTCGGTGACGGTGCTGCCGCTCTCATCAACATATTCCACAGTAGCAATGTTGGTACGAGAATCAATTTCTACTTCCCGTACCTCTCCCTGCTCCACTTTTTCTAAGAATTGGCTATAATTTAATTTTTTATTCGCATTATCTTGAGCCGCTGTTGGGGAGGCGAAAAAGGCACTTTGTAAAACCATCCAACCGGTTGCAAGGGGAAGTAAGTAACGGGAGAAGCGGTTGCGGGGTGGGTTAGAGCCAAATATTTTTTTCATTTTTGAGGTTGCAAATAGTATCTTTAGAAATGATTTCCCTTGTTTCTAGTGTAATTTACACGCCGCTAATGTGGATGACAATATCTCGCATTTGAGCGCGATCGCGATGTTCCCAGACATAAATTCCTTGCCACGTTCCTAATAATAATTGTCCCCGATCAATGGGAATTTGTTCCGAAGTTTGAGTTAACACTGACCGAATATGGGCTGGCATATCATCGGGCCCCTCTGCGTTATGAACATAAAGGCTGGTATCTTCAGGAACTAATTGTTTCAGAAAGTTGGATAAATCAGTTAAAACATCAGGATCAGCATTTTCTTGGATAATTAAACTCGCCGAAGTATGACGAATAAAAACATTGCAAAGTCCTCTCTCTACTCCTGACTGGGCAACCATTGATTCGACTTTGGAGGTAATTTTATGTAGGCATTTTCCGGTTGTTTTAACCGTGATCGTTTCTTGATAATGACTCATAATATAATAGGCGCGTTGGTTATTGGTTATTCATTATTGGATTTTTCTTCCTGATTCTCTTCCTCAGGTTCTTCTTCCCAAGGAGAATCATAATGGTTCCAAGGTAAAATCGGATTATTGGGCAAATTATCAGTTAAAACCGTAACATTTTCCATATCGGGATCAGGCAGTTTAATTCCCTCCTCTTGCTCATGATTTGTTTCGTTTTGTTGATCATATTTTGGGTCTTGATTGGGTTCGGTACTCATAATTAAACTGAGATTATTACGTTCCATAATAGAGCGAGAAAACGTGAAGGGTAACAATCACGACAATGGTAAAAGTAGAATAAGCCGCATAGGTTAATGATTTTGATTTATCGTCTAATCTTTGTCTATTTACATTATAAGTCTCCACTAGATTGACAATCATTTGTAGCTGATAGTTCGTTTTCGAGAGGTTAAGGTAACGTTCCACAACTTCGATATTTCCTAAATTGGGAGTCACTGCAACTTGACGCGGTAAAAAGGCACTCAGAAGTAAGCCAAAAGTAATCATAAACCCGATCATCTCCGCAATACTAAAAATGCTGGGAATTAATATTAGTTTAGAAATCGCAAGGGCGGTGAGAATTCCCCCACTATTGACAGCAAATAAAATGTTAAGTTTTGTAGTTAAGAGTTGACTTTGTTGATGTTGTTGTTCGATAACGCGACGGATATCCTCTAGGACTAAGTCAAGGGTAGCAGGATCAGGTTCAGAGGATTGATCCTCATTCGGATGGTTATCGTTAGATAAGGCTTCGGTGACAGAATCAGGAAGTTCTTTCGTCGAATTATTGGTCATAGATAGACATTCCTCCAATTAACATCACGGCTTGGGAATTACACGGTTGCGCGGGTTTCCACCCGATCTAGAAATTTTTTTGCTCTCCCTGTTGACAAACCCTGAAATAATCGCTACTATAGTAGTCGCACCGCAAGGGACTGTAGTTCAACTGGTTAGAGCACTGCCCTGTCACGGCAGAAGTTGCGGGTTCGAACCCCGTCAGTCCCGTTTCAAAATCCTCCCCTGTTAAGTAACTTGAAAGTGTTAATTACAGTTCTAGGATTGGGGAGATAAAGAGGGATCTTTTTCCATTATAAAGTCCCAAACTTTCTGCTGGTAAGTTTTTCCCGTTATTTCGCCAATATCATGATGACCAGCCCCTTCCACTAACCAGAGTTCTTTTTCCCCTTCTGAGGCTTGATAGAGTTCTTGGCTCATTTCATAGGGAACAATCGGATCATTGGTTCCATGAATATAGAAAATAGGCATTTTCAGGGAAGACAGTTTTTTCTTGGAATTAAAGCGTTGGGTGAGAACCCAATTGATGGGAAGCCAATTATATTTGCCAATACGAGTCGCCATGTCAAAGATGGAGGTAAAAGAACCTTCAATGATCAAGCCTGGGATTTGGGGCTGGCGATTGGCTAATTCTAGCGCGATCGCGCCACCGAGAGAATGACCAAACACATATAAGTGATCAGGGGCAATATTCCGTTCTTCCACTAAATACCGCCATGCTGTTTCCGCATCTTCATACACCCGTTCCTCACTGGGAAATCGCCCCTCACTCTTACCATAACCGCGATAATCCATAAGAAAGACGGAAAATCCCACAGAATGAAAACGCTGGGCACGGGGGAGATTAGTGCCGACATTGCCCCCATTGCCGTGTAAATAAAGCATTACAGGGGCATTGCTAAACTCACTGGGTATCCACCAACCATGAAGATTTTCCCCCTCTCCCATGGGAATATAAACCGACTCATAGGGCAAGTTATACTCACTCGGAGTTGCCTGAATTGTTTGACAGGGGAAAAAGACAAGTCTTCTTTGGGTGGCAAATAGCGTCAAACCAGCCACTAAATACGCGATCGCGCCTACTGCTAAAACATAAATCATGACTCTTAACCTAGACCTTAACCAACTCGCCATTAGCTAATTTGTGGACTCTGTTTATGCCAATCGGTTGCTTGTTCATAAACATACGCTGTGTGTAGTAGCTGATCCTCTCTTAACACATTAGCAATTAACTGCATTCCAATCGGTAAGCCCTGAGAATCAAATCCACAAGGAAGATTTAACGCTGGTAACCCGGCTAAACTCACCGGAACCGTTGTCAAGTCAGATAGATACATACTCAAAGGATCATCGGTTTTCTCTCCCGCCTTAAACGCCGTTGTAGGAGAGGTAGGGCAAACTAATAAATCCACTGATTCAAACGCTTTCTCAAAATCTTGTTTAATCAGGGTTCGTACCTTTTGCGCTTTGAGATAATAAGCATCATAATAACCGGCCGAAAGGGTATAAGTTCCCACCATAATACGGCGTTTTACCTCTGCGCCAAACCCTTCAGCACGAGTTTTGGTGTACATGGAGAGTAAATTATCTGCATCCTCACTGCGTTTTCCATAGCGCACCGCATCATACCGCGCCAAATTAGACGAGGCTTCTGAGGGGGCAATAATATAATAAGCTGGCAATCCATAACGGAAACGGGGACAAGAAATCTCAACAATTTCTGCACCGAGAGCCTTAAATTGCTCAATCCCTGCTTCGACCGCCGTTTTTACCTCTTCAGAGAGTCCTTCCCCAAAAGTTTCTGTAATCACCCCAATTTTGAGCTTGCGATCTTTGGGCAACTCGGGGGTTAAATATTGGGTATAGTCTGGAATCTCAAGATTTAAACTGGTGCTATCGGCTGGATCATGACCCGCGATCGCGCCCAATAAAACTGCTGCATCCTCAACACTGCGCCCAAAAGAACCAATTTGATCCAAAGAAGAAGCAAACGCCACTAAGCCAAAGCGAGACACTAAGCCATAAGTGGGTTTAATCCCCACCACTCCGCAAAAAGACGCAGGCTGACGAATCGATCCCCCAGTATCTGAACCCAACGCTGCCACACATTCATCTGCTGCCACCGCAGCTGCCGAACCACCAGACGATCCTCCCGGCACTCGTGAGATATCCCAAGGATTACTGGTGAGGGCATAAGCTGAGTTTTCTGTAGAACTGCCCATCGCAAACTCATCCAGATTCGTTTTGCCCACTAATACCGCCCCAGCTTGCTTTAACTTACTGGTTACCGTTGACTCATAGGGAGGGACAAAATTCTCTAAAATCCGAGAGCCACAGGTAGTTGGCACTCCTGTCATACACATATTGTCTTTAACGCCAAGGGGAAGCCCCTCTAATAAACCAATCTCTTCTCCTGCAGCAATTTTTTCATCCACCTTTTTGGCTGTGGCTTCCGCTTCCTCTTTCATCAAGTGAAGGAAACTATGTAACTTCGGTTCTAACGCCTCAATACGCGCGAAGGTTTCTTGGGTTAGTTCTTGTGCAGAGCGTTCCTTATTGACTAACTGTTGATGTAACTCTCGGATTGATGCCATACTAAATTGCTTAATAAAAGATAGAATT
Organism: uncultured Dactylococcopsis sp.; assembly: GCA_964617275.1. Classification (GTDB taxonomy): domain Bacteria; phylum Cyanobacteriota; class Cyanobacteriia; order Cyanobacteriales; family Rubidibacteraceae; genus Halothece. The sequence continues at coordinate 9,608 of CAZTXK010000057.1, forward strand.
GATGAAATCTCCCCAGATTATATCAATTACAGACAATCCCAAAACTATCCTCTCTCCTCTCAAAACGAATCAAGGTAATGTTATAACAAAAAGTGAATTATTTAAAAAAAGGCTCACTATGGAAGCAGAAGCAATCGAAGTAGCAGAACTGCCCAATATCTTAGTTCTCGGTTTATTTTTGATGTTCGGTGGACGAGCCTATGCCATTGCTCGTTATCTTCGTCTGCCTCGGGTTACGCTACTGGTAATTTCTGGAATTATTATCGGCCCCTCTGTCCTCAACTTAGTTCCCGATGAAATTGTCGGACTGTTTCCCATAATGTCCTACATTGCCCTATCCATGATCGCATTTCGGTTAGGGGAAACCTTCATTAACTTCGATTTAGTCAAAGCGGGTCCGAGAGTATTTGCCATTTCTTTAGGAAAAACCCTAGTTGCCTCAACCCTTGTTTTTACCGTCGCCTATTTAATTCAAGAGGATGTTGTCTTAGCCTTATTACTAGCAGGATTAGCCCCAGCTTCGGCACCGGCAGCGACTCTTGATGTCATTAGTGAAACCAATTCTAAAGGTCCCCTCACTGATACCATTGTTCGCGTTTTAGCGACGGATAACGTTTTAGGGATTACCCTCTTTAGCATCTTATTAGTGGTGGCTGAAATTTTTGCAGGAGCAGGTGATCCTTCTCAAGAAGTGATTGCTGGGGTGTGGGAAATTGGAGGAGCCTTTCTCCTAGGTTTTGCCATTGGTTGGCCCATGGCGCGTTTAGCAGGAGGCTTGAAAAAAGGAAAACCCAGTTTATTAGAAATTACAGGCTTTCTTCTTCTCTGTGCAGGGTTAGCTACTCAATTACAAGTCTCTTATCTCTTAGCTTGTATTGTTTTGGGGGCAACCGTCGCAAAAAATCGCGCTCAACCGAAAACGAATATCTTTGGCACAATTGAAGAAGTGAGTGAGCCTTTTTTAGTGATTTTCTTCCTGTTGGCTGGCTGTGAGTTAGATGTGTCAGCACTGGCTTCTCTGGGATTAATTGGTATTTTGTATGTTGTCGCCCGTTGTCTGGGATTTGTTATTGGTGGCGGAATTGCTGCCCGTTTAGTCAATGCAGAACCGGTGGTGCAACAAAATATTGGCTGGAGTCTATTTCCCCAAGCCGGCGTTGCTTTAGGGTTAGCAGTTCTCACGCTTGAGCATTTTCCAGGGCTAGGTCAATTTTTAGTCTCAATTGTTGTTAGTACAACGGTGGTTTTTGAATTATTTGGCCCCACAGTTACGCAATGGCGTTTATTCAAAGCCAAAGAAGCTGCAGCCGCTGCAGAAAGTGTTTCTTCTGATGATTTACCCTTTGTGCAACAAAGTAAGTAAAGATTTTAACTCATTCTTAAAACTCAACAATAAGGAGATGTAATAAAAATGGGAATTCAATTAACGACAGGACAAAAATTTTCTCTGAAAAAACAAGCACCAGGATTAAATGTTCTTCTGTGCGGTTTAGGCTGGGAATTAATGCCGAAAAAAGGACTGAGAAAAATATTTCAATCGGATTTAGATTTAGATATTGCTATTTTATGCTTAAATGAATCAGGGAAAATAGAAAAAAGTAGTGACGTTGTTTACTACGGTAATTTAACGCATCCTTCGGGCGCAATTAGCCATTTAGGGGATAATTTAACAGGGGAAAACATTACGGCTACAGCAACAGAAAAGCATGAAGAAGAAAAGGAAGAAGAAATACATGATAAAGAGCAAATTTTAGTAACGTTGCCCCAAGTTCCCCAACGGATTCAGAAATTAGTTATTTTTGCTAATATTTATGAACCCTTTTATCGTCGTCAAAATTTAGGACAAGTGGAAAATGCCCATGTTCGTTTAGTTGATTTAGAACATGAACAAGAAATTGCTTGTTATGATTTAACCCATGATGATTTTAAGGACGAAACAGGCATGATTTTAGCCGAAATTTATCGCCAAGAGGATCAATGGCAAGTAGCAGTAGTTGGGAAGGCGGTAAAAGTAGCAAGTTTACAGGAGTTAGTGGAGCAATATTATTA
>CAZTXK010000058.1:0-11524 GCA_964617275.1 uncultured Dactylococcopsis sp.
GCTTCCCGTAGAGCCTTAAAAAAAACTGTTTCAGCCATCTCTCAATAACAATTTGTAAAAGCGATTGCTTAAAGATCGTACCATCAAATGCAGAGGCTGTAATTGCTCATCCGATCGCGATCGCTCAGGTTAAGAGTCGAGTAATTATGTTAGTAAGTCTGAAAGTGAATGAGCAAACAATCCAGACTTGGCAAGAGTTAGCAACATGGGCGGGCAACAAATCGAAAACTTCATTCAGTGGATCACTTTACGAATTAGCTAACCAAGAGTTTCAACCTCTTGGAAAAAAGTATCGATGAGTGGGGAAAATGGATTTACATATTTAAATGCGGCGATCGCGCTATAGCAATAAATGATTCGTAAAAATTTCGATTTTAAAAAACAAGATATAATAGGTTTTTTAGCCACTGCCCTCTTTACAAAAGACTTGGAGTTGCTATAGTTAACCAAACTGTTTTATTAACTGTAGTGGAGTAGATGTTTCTTCTATGGAATTTTTGAGTTTACCTTCGTAAATATAGGGCGGTGGTAAATGAATAAACGATTGACCTGCCCCCTTATAAGTTGGTTGCCCAAAAATATTTTTTTCCTTTACGTAAGTTGGTATCGGAAACTTAAAATAATTCTTTCCTTTAGTAGCAACAAATATTAATCTACGTCTCAGTTGTGGTGTTCCAAAATCAGCCGCTAATAATTCTTGATGCTTAACTTGATATCCAATTTCCGAAAAAGCATTATAAATTTGCTTTAAAACATTGGAACGCTTAACCTGCTTTAAACCATAGACATTTTCCATGACAACAATTTCTGGAGCTAGTATCGAAATATGATCAATATATTGTCTATAAAGTTGTCCAACTGAGTCTTTAGTTCCTTGTTGTTTTCCAGCAACACTAAAAGGTTGACAGGGAGGCCCACCAATAACAATTATCGGATTTCTACTAATTTGGTTCAAGACAAAATCACCAGAAAAAGAGGTGATATCACCAAGAAAAAAGTTCCATTCTGGGCGATTAAACTGAATTGTATAACCACAAGATTTATCTATATCTGTAGAAAAAATAGTTTTAAAATTAACTAAATCAGTTGATGCATATTCAAATCCTAAATCTAATCCTCCTGCTCCACAAAAATAAGATGCAATTGGTATTTCTCCAAATATATTTTTCTCAGTTAAAAAAGTTACCACAGATTGCGCGATCGCTTTTGCCAATTTTATTGGAACTGCATTACCAATTTGATGATGTACTTCACCTAATCCACCAACAAATACCCAATCATCTGGAAAATCTTGAAGACAAGCTGCTTCGCGAGGGGTAATATATCTATCTTCTAAAGGGTGAACAAATTTATTAAAAATGTAAGCAGTAACCGTAAGACTTGGGCGATCCATCTCCAGTCTTACTAATCGTAAATTTGGTCCACCCGTTTTTTTAGCTCCAGTTCTTACAAAACTTTTATGTTGAAGATAAGGAGGCAAATCGCCCATTTTTCCACCTATAGGAAGGTGTTTCATTCTTTCCAAGACAATACCTGTATATTGTCTCGCTACATGATTATGAATCATATTAACTCCCCTCTTGTATAAGCATCATCTAAAGCAATTATGTAGTCAAATGGTCTTTTTAGACCTTGCTTTTTACAAGAAAACCATTTTTCTGATTTTTCCACAAAAACACTTTCTTGTCCCCAATAAATATCGTAGAATGGCTCAATATAATCACTCCCATGTCTGTATGCAGGTAGATTTGAAATGATTGCTGTTTTTATATCTTGATTAGGAAACTCTTTATTGGATTCTATACTAAGTTTAAATGTTTGATAAATGCCCTTTTTAATATCATCTGTTCTATCTAACCCTGCGCTAGTTTTAGAATCAGAAATCGATTCTTTTGACGGCCAGTTGTATCCCTCTTTAGCAATTTTAGGAGGGTGTCCAGAAGCATTAGCAATGTAATAGAAGTAGGAATCACGATTTTTATCTCGATATGCATTTCTAATAGAATCCCATATTTCTATAAATTGATTTATAGTCGGAGTATTCTCTGGATTTAAAAAGAAGTTGGCAATGGGGAGAAAGGGCCATAGCTTATCACTAGGTTTTCCTAAAGGAATAACTTCATCACAGTGCATAAATAATGCACTATCATAAGATTCTACTTGTGTTCGGGTTAATTGCTCAGGTTGTTGAGTTCCACCTGGAATATCAAATAAGAAAGGAAAAGTAGTAAGTGGTGATGCTTTAATTTCACCCAAAATAATTCTTCCATCTTTATGGAATAGAACTGCATCGATTAATCCAGAACCACCAATTGACTGCACTTCACATAAATCATCAAAGTAAGTCTCAGTACATTTCAGAATAATTTCACTGGTGAGTTTGCCAATTGATCCTGATTGTGGCTTAGCTGCTTTCTGGAAACGCCATTCATTTTTTCTTAGCAATAGAGGAACGCATAAATTAGTAAAGCCTAAATAAGCATTATACTGATCCCAAAGATCATCATAAATTTTAAAACTTTTCTGGAGATTTGGGATTGTATCAATGTAGGCAAGACTCATCAAAACGTCAAAAATGAAAGCACGATGAGTTGGACTCTTATCTTTAGCCCAAAGAATTAGTTGTTCTGCACAATTTTTCCAAGGATAAGCAACTAATGGACTATTTCCAATTTTTCCCTGTAGTAAATCTTCAGTTATTTCACTCATGTCATTTCTTTGAGGAGAAAAAGCCTATCATCACTTAAATTACAACTCAGTAAGCTCTAGTTGCTATGCTAACCCAGACCACAGGGGGCTAATCAGTGACCAGTGATCAGTTACCAGTTACCACTTAACTGTAACAATAGTTTCCAAAAATGGTATTAGGTAACCCTCGTCAAAAAGTAACAGAAGTGTTACAGAGTTTAAAGTTTCTTATTGTTTATGTCCAGTGCAGTGAAAGCCTTGCGGTAAACTAAATCAGAAAGAGTCCTTATTTCATAAAAATCTGTTAAGGAGCAAGTCTTAATCATGTCTCATAGTGTAAAAATTTACGATACCTGCATCGGTTGCACCCAGTGCGTTCGCGCTTGTCCACTTGATGTTTTAGAAATGGTTCCCTGGGATGGTTGCAAGGCTGGTCAAATTGCCTCTTCTCCCCGTACAGAAGACTGCATTGGCTGCAAACGTTGTGAAACCGCTTGCCCCACTGATTTCTTAAGCGTTCGGGTTTATCTCGGCGCAGAAACCACCCGCAGTATGGGCTTGGCATACTAGGTTTAACTTAAAACCGATTCCCCACTTTGGCTGTGTAATATGAAATACCCTAATGGTTGCTACAAATGAACTAGCTTAACGATCCCTTTAGCCCCCCTTTCCAAGGGGGGTTGGGGGGATTAATAAGTGTAGCAGTCTTTTTTGTATTTCATATAAACAGCTTGGGTGGGGTTCTATTATGTAAAAAATTTTGCTTGGAGACAGTGTCAGTTTAATGAAAAGTTATTTAGCCGCAGCGGTGCAAATGACTAGTAAGCCAGATTTAGAGGAAAATTTGGCAACTGCATCGGATTTAGTAGAATTGGCGGTGCGACGGGGGGCGGCGTTGGTAACACTGCCTGAAAATTTTTCTTTTTTGGGACAAGAAACGGAAAAGGTTAAACAAGCCAGCGAAATTGCCCATAAGAGTGAAAAGTTCCTCAAAACCATGGCGCAACGGTATCAAATTACTATCGTTGGCGGTGGTTTTCCGATTCCTGTTGGGGATGGCAAAGTCACCAATACCGCCCTGATGGTGGGGAAAAATGGGGAGGAATTAGCCCGTTACGAAAAGGTGCATCTGTTTGATGTGAATCTCCCTGATGGCAATACTTATCAAGAGTCGGAAACAGTTAAGGCTGGTGTCTCGCTTCCCCCGATTTCCATTTCTCCTGACTTAGGCAAAATTGGTCTTTCTGTCTGTTATGACGTGCGCTTCCCAGAATTGTATCGGCAACTCTCGAAACAGGGAGCAGAAATTCTACTGGTTCCTGCTGCGTTTACGGCTTATACCGGAAAAGACCACTGGCAGGTATTATTAACAGCAAGGGCGATTGAAAACACTGCTTATGTCATTGCCCCGGCACAAACGGGAAATCATTATGCCCGTCGCACCAGCCATGGTCACGCCATGATTATTGATCCGTGGGGATTGGCGTTGAATGATGCGGGAGAAGATCCCGGGGTGGCGATCGCGGAAATTAACCCCTCCCGCCTAGAACAAGTCCGCCGACAGATGCCTTCCCTCAATCATCGGGTGTTTGGTTAGACATCGCCACGAATTTCTTGGATTACTCCATCTTTAACCACGACTTCGGCGTTCATTTTATTCACGAGATTGTCTCCTACTTGGACACGGATAAAGCTGTCCATTTGTCCTTGACCAACTTCTTGTCCCTCTTCTAACAGTTGTACCTGTTGTAGTTGTTGTAGGGATTTGTTTTTTTCTTCAGTGACTTTGCTTTTTTGTTGATCAACTTGATTCTGGACATTGCGTAGTTGTTGTTGGACTTGGGGATCACTGGGGTTGCTCCCTTGTTGCGTTACCTGCGAGATCGCGCTTTGTCCCTGACTTTCTAGTTGCTGGAGTTGTTCGTCATACTTATTAATTTGGGATTGTAACTGTTGTTGGACTTCTTCTTTCCAACGCTGAGTCACAATCACCTTTAAGTTAATCTGACGTTTCAGCAATAAACTTTGACTTTCTTCATTCATGGGGATACTTCCTTCTAAATTAGCCATGGTATAACTTAACCCTTAACAAACATCCCATTAATGATATCTTGATACTGCTGCGTGACGACAGGGCGTTTAATTTTCAAGGTTTGCGTCATCATGCCATTTTCTGCCGAAAACGGTTCTGTAATCAGCTTAAATACCCCAATGCGGTCATCAGCGCGATAACCCGGACGATTTTTCACCTCACGATTTAACTCGTCACGGAATAATTTTTGCACAGTCGTACTGTCTAGGGTTTCTTGTAATCTTTCCTCGGAAAAATCTAAGTTTAAATTATTTTCTTGTGACCATGCCTGTAGCTGTTCTAGGTTGGGAACAATTAACGCCCCCAGACAACGCTGATCTTGCCCTACCAGCATAATTTGGTCAATATAAGGGCTGCGTAAACAAGCATCTTCAATGGGCTGGGGTTCAATATTTTCGCCATTGGAGAGAACAATGGTATCTTTCGCCCGTCCCGTTAAGACTAAATCCCCCTGCTGAGTCATCCAGCCTAAATCACCGGTATTAAACCATCCTTCCTCATCAATGGCTTTTTCGGTGGCTTCTGGCTTTTTATAATACCCCTGCATCACTTGTGTTCCGCGAACTAAAACTAACCCTTTTTCTCCCTGCGAGAGAGGCTGTTTGGTTTCAGGATCAACAATTTTGGTTTCAGTTTCGGGAATCGCTTGTCCCGATGATCCTCGCAAGTTGTGGTGAAACCGTCGCGCATGAGTAACAGGAGAAGTTTCCGTTAAGCCATATCCTACTAGCAAAGGAATCCCAATAATTTCATAAAAATCATCAATATGTTTGGCTAGAGAACCACCCCCACTAATGACCATTTTTAAGTTTCCACCTGTGGCTTGGCGAACCGTTTTATAAACGATTTGATCCGCTAAATTATGCAAAGGTTGCAGGAAAAAAGTTTGCACAGAAGCGAGAAAACGTTCTCCTGCTGAAGGATGGATATTGTTTAAAGATAAGCCTTCTTTGATGCGTTTTGCTTTAATATAATGATCTGATATTTTTAGGAAAACAGCAATTAATTTTTTCTTAGTTGGAGTTTGATCGGCTAGTTGTTTTTGAATGCCATCATAAAGAGATTCCCAAAGACGAGGAACTCCTACCATATAATTGGGTTTTTGTTCTCGTAAATCTTGTTTAAATGAACGCAGATTTGTATAAACTAAACGACATCCCCGAGACAATAGAAAATACTCCGCTGCTCGTTCATAAGCGTGCCAACTGGGAAGAATACTTAAGACTTTATCGGCAGGTTGAGGTTGAATGACATCCCCAAGAGCGCGAACTTGGTGCAAAAAGTTACCATGAGATAACATCGCTCCTTTGGGTTTACCTGTCGTTCCTGAAGTATAAATTAAGGTTGCTAAATCATTTTTCTGGCGAGTTACAGGGCTAAATTGATGCTTACTTCCCTCACTCATTAGTTGAGAATAGGTTAGAACTTTAATTCCTTCTAATTCAATAGTTTCATTAGAGAGTAAAATGACCAATTTAAGCGGCGAATTTGTGATGTCTGCTTTTAATTTTTCTAAGGTTTTACTATTTTCTACAATCAGGGCAATACTATCACTATCTTCGAGGATATAGAGTAATTCTGCTGCATCAGCTTGGGCTGATCTCACCACATTTGCAGCTCCGGTGCTAATCGTTCCTTGATCCGCAATGAACCAACGCGGGCTATTATCGGCAAAGAGAGCGACTTTGGTATCAGGTTCAATTCCTTGGGCTTGTAAACCGGCTGCAAATTGTTGAATTTGTTGGTTTAATTCTTGATATGTAATCTGGACAGGCGGATCGCTATGAGGATTATCAAGCGCAATCACTTCTCCATAGTGACGAGCTGCTTGTGACCAAATTTCTGGTAAAGACTGTATGCTGGAATCATTGATGGGCGCATTTGCTTGCTGAATCATTTTTTTTCTTAGAATTTACATCTTACTTACTAATGCTTTAGCATGATCTTAGTTCAATTTGGTGGGAAATTATGACACTTATTACTTGGTTACAGGGGGGTAGCAGTCCCAATAATGGCAAAAATTTTGAAATTATCCGCGATTGGTGGAATAACTTAAAAGGTAAAGAGGTGATTGTCTCCCAACGGTTAATTCCTGATGATGGGGATAGTTCACGAATTAATTGGGAACCCCAAAAATTTGATGATCAATTAGTGATGTTCAAATCAGAAATGAGGGGAATTACTTTGTATTGGCAAAAAAGTTTTTCTGACGATGAACGTAGCTTTACCCCAGCCAAGTTGGAGTTGGATCAGATACAAGAAAAGCTCTATATCTATCCCCAATCGCAACCTAAAGTGGTGATTCGAGTGGGAATTCCTGATATTCGTTATACAACGTTATCGATGAAAGAACCAGACTTGTCAATTACTGAATCGGGGGGGGAAAGAATTTTATTAATGCGCGATCGCGATCGGCAAATCGCTGTCAAACTGACGTTAACGCCCAACACCTTAAAAAGGCTACAAGAACTCTTTTAATGGTCATTGGTTATTGGTTATTCGTTATTGGTTATTCGTTATTGGTTCACTGATTACTGGTCACTGGTCACTGATTACTGCTCACTGTACACCCTAGCCCCAGAATCGTTAAAATGGGAGTTAGGTTTAAGATCGTAGCTATTTCCAGCAGCGATCGCGCATTTAGCAACAAGACACTCCTATGACTAACGTTCCTGTTTCTCGTTTTCGTAATTTCTCTATCATCGCTCATATCGATCATGGTAAATCCACCCTAGCCGATCAACTGTTGCGTTGGACTGAAACCGTTAAAGAACGGGAAATGAAAGAACAGTTCCTCGATAATATGGACTTGGAACGGGAACGAGGGATTACCATTAAGCTACAGGCGGCGCGGATGAACTATCATGCAAAAGATGGGGAAACCTACGTCTTAAATCTCATTGATACCCCTGGTCACGTGGATTTTTCCTATGAAGTCTCTCGCTCGTTAGTTGCCTGTGAGGGAGCCTTATTAGTGGTAGATGCTTCCCAAGGAGTGGAAGCGCAAACCCTCGCTAATATTTATCTTGCCCTAGAACAAGACTTAGAAATTATCCCCGTTTTAAATAAAATTGACTTACCGGGTGCCGAACCAGAACGGGTGTTAGAAGAAATTGAAGAAGCCATTGGCTTAGATTGCAGCAATGCGATTATGGCTTCGGCGAAAATGGGGAAAGGGATCGAGGAGATTTTAGAAGCAATTGTTAATGTAATTCCCCCTCCCAGTGATACCACAGAAGAGCCCTTACGAGCATTAATTTTTGATAGCTATTATGATCCCTATCGTGGGGTAATTGTCTATTTTCGGGTGGTAGATGGCAAAGTTAAACGCGGCGATCGCATCCGCCTCATGGCTTCCAAAAAGGAATATGAAATTGATGAAATTGGCATTCTTTCCCCGACAAAAGTGCCAATGGAAGAACTCCACGCTGGAGAAGTGGGCTATATTGCCGCGTCGATTAAATCCGTTGAAGATGCCCGTGTCGGGGATACCATTACCCTTGCCAATCAACCTGCTGATTCTCAACTTCCGGGGTATAAAGAAGCAAAACCCATGGTCTTTTGTGGGTTATTCCCAACAGAAACCGATGATTATGCCGGGTTGCGAGAGGCGCTGGATAAACTGAAACTGAATGATTCGGCCCTCTCTTATGAACCGGAAACCTCAAGCGCCATGGGGTTTGGTTTTCGGTGCGGCTTTTTAGGCTTGTTACACATGGAAATTGTCCAAGAACGCTTGGAACGGGAATATGACTTAGATTTAGTGGTTACTGCCCCCTCAGTGATTTATCGGGTATTACTCAATGATGGGGAAATTATTGAAGTGGATAATCCCAGTTTGTTGCCGTCGCCACAAGAACGAGAAGCGGTAGAAGAACCCTATATTCATTTAGAAGTGATTACCCCAGAAGATTATGTGGGGCCGCTGATGGAATTATGTCAAGCGCGACGGGGAGAGTTTAAGGATATGAAATATTTTACCCCCACGCGGACAACCTTGGTGTATGAATTGCCATTAGCCGAGGTAGTTACGGACTTTTTTGATCAAATGAAATCGCGATCGCGCGGTTATGCCAGTATGGAATATAGTTTCCTGGGCTATCGTCCCAATGACTTAGTCAAACTTAACCTGATGGTGAATAATGAGTCGGTAGATTCCTTAGCGATGATTGTTCACCGTGACAAGGCGTATCATGTGGGAAAATCCTTAGTCGAGAAGCTCAAAGAATTAATTCCGCGGCAACAATTCAAAATCCCTGTACAAGCGGGAATTGGAACCCGCATTATTGCCAGCGCCCATATTCCACCGCTACGAAAAGATGTGTTAGCCAAATGTTATGGCGGGGATATTTCTCGCAAGAAAAAGCTCTTGCAAAAGCAGGCAAAAGGGAAAAAGCGCATGAAAGCCATTGGTACAGTAGATGTTCCCCAAGAAGCCTTCATGGCAGTTTTAAAGCTGGAAGAATAGTTCATCCTTCCAAGCGGCGAGATACTTCCTCCTCTAGGCTCATATCTTCCATTTTCTGATCAAAATTCTCTCCAGCATTTTGAGATAATTCAAATTTGGCTTGGGCTTCGGTTTGGTAATTCTCGACTGTTTCTTTAGCCGCTTCAAATTGAGACTTAGCATCATCAATGTTGTAGCTATTATTAACCGCTGCCATTTGTTCTAAAGCCGCATTCACTTCTTGCACCGATTGCATATTAGCCAATTCACTTTTATAGGTTTCCAGCTTTTCTTTTTGCCGCATTAATTGCTGTTTGGCTGCAGTAACATATTTCTCAGCATTTTCAACATTTTCCTTTAACTGCGGCAAAATCTTCTCTAATTGCACCGCTTGGATCATTGTCAAGCGTGCCGACTCAGTATTGCCATTGGCTTTTAAGGCTTTGGCTTTGGTTTCTAAATCTTGATATTCTTTAACCTTGTTCGTATAGTGTTGCTCTGCCTCTTGATAATTTTGGACTTGCACCGCCACCGCTTGGGTGAGCTTTTCCACAGAGGCTTGCATCTGCTCTAGTGATTTTTCCGCTTCACTAACCGCTTGTTCTTGTTCTGACGGTTCAGAAACGCCCAAAAGCCAGTTCCATGTGACAACAATAAAGCGACCGGCTCTCTCGCCAAATAGATAATAAACAAACTTTTTCATACCCATGATTGCCCTTAAGTAACCTGATTAACCACAAGTGTTTATCTTGCAGTGTATCTTAATTCGCGATCTGCGATTAATAATGGCAAAATAACAAGGAAAGTACTGTAAGGTTGAAAACTATGTCTGCAAAAAAAGGGCCACCGCCCATCGTTTATATTGTAATTGTTCTAATTCTCGGTTTTGGCGGCTATCAGCTTTATCGGATGTTGAACATTGGGGATGGGACAACGACTGATAATGGTAATGGTACCACCGAAACTCGGAATGGAGGAAATAGCGGAAATGGCGGGACTGGCGAAACTGGTGGAAATGAGGACATCAATGCTAATCTCTCGTTAAGTCATCGCTTTAGTAGCGGGGAAAAAATATTAGTTAGCTCTAGTTCTGATCCTCAGGCTTTTACTCAGCAAAAGGAACAAGGGGTACAAGCAATGGCGGCGGGAAATTACTCACGAGCCGTCAACCATTTTCAAGCAGCCCTAGCAGAAAAAGAGAATTCTCCTGAAACGTTAATTTATTTGAACAATGCCCGCATTGGGAATCAACAAGCCTATGAGATTGCGGTTCCGGTTCCCATTGATGCTGATACTGTTTTCTTCTCTTTAGAAATGCTACGCGGCTATGCCCAAGCGCAACAGGAAATTAACCGAGCCGGCGGTATTAATGGCACGCCCATAAAATTAACCCTTGTTAATGATTCGGATAGCCCAAGAGTTGCCACAGAAATTGCTGAAGAATTAGGAAGCCGAGAAAATATCTTAGCAGTGACCGGACATTGGAGTAGCAGTGCTACCCTCGCAGCGGCTCCCATTTATGATCAAAATGAATTAGTCTTAGTCAATCCTGTTAGTACCAGTACCGAAATTTCAGGTATTAGCGAGTATGTGTTTCGGACAATTCCCAGTAATTTTGTGGTGGGGGCAACAATGACAGACTATGCCCTCAATAATTTAGGGGTGCAAAATGTTGCTATTTTTTACGATTCTGATAGTGGCTATAGTTTATCTTTACGTCGAGAACTCAAAAGTGCCCTTTCCACTCGCGGGGGAAGAGTAACGGGGGAATATGATTTAAGTGAAGCGGGATTTCGGCCCCGAGAGCTACTGCAAACGGTGAAAAGACAAAATGGAGAAGTGCTTGTCCTGATTCCTTCACCAGAAACTGTTAATCGCGCCCTACAAGTTGTTAATGTTAATGACCGAGAATTGCCACTGATTGGCGATATTGGTAATCTTTATGGCGTTAAAACCCTAGAAGTCGGACAAGAAGATGCGGTGGGTATGGCAATTCCTATTCCGTGGCATATTGAAAAGCCTCAGGATGAAGCATTTGTCCGCAAATCCCGTGAGCTTTGGGGGGCTGATGTAAATTGGGCAACAGTGATGGCGTATGATGCCATGAACGCGATCGCGCAGGCGTTAGAACAAAATCCTACCCGCCAAGGCATTCAACAAGCACTATCCAGCAACAGTTTTTCTGCCCCTGGGGTGGTACAACCGATAAGATTTTTACCTTCCGGCGATCGCGATGGGCGACTAATGATGGTGGAAGTGCAACCAGCTAATCCCTCTCGTTCGGGAACTGGTTATGA
>CAZTXK010000059.1:0-11416 GCA_964617275.1 uncultured Dactylococcopsis sp.
GAGTCAATACTCAAAATTACCCTTTTTTAGCAAAAACTCACTGGAAACAGCCACTCATTATCGGTTCGTTAGGAAGATTAGTGGAAAAAAAAGGGATGGATGATCTCATTAAAGCCACTGCCATTTTAAAACAGCAAGGAATCAACTTCCAATTAGAAATTGCAGGGGATGGAGAACTTAAAGAGAACTTAGAAAAGTTAGTTCAAAACTACAATTTAACTGAACAGGTGATTTTTAAGGGGAAATTAGAACATCACCAAGTTTTTAGTTGGTTAGAAACCCTTGATCTTTTTGTTTTAGCTTGCAAACCTGATCAAAATGGCGATCAAGATGGGATTCCAGTGGTATTAATGGAAGCGATGATGATAGGAGTTCCTGTAGTCTCCACCAAAATTTCAGGGATTCCTGAGTTAATTTTAGATCCTGAGTTAGGACATCTAGCCCTTCCCAATCATCCTTCATCCTTAGCCGATGCAATTACCAGATACTATCATGAAACTGCTATTTTAGAAAAAACCCAAAAAGCGAGACAGCATATTTTAACGGAGTTTGATCAAGCGGTTAATATCCAGCGTTTAATTCACTTATTTGAGGCAGAAAAATGAAAACACCTAAAATTGTTATTATCTCTCCCGTGCGAGATGAAATCGAATATATTGAAAAGAATATTGAGTCAATCGTCGCTCAAACCTTAAAGCCAATAGAATGGCTAATTGTTGATGATGGTTCAACTGATGGGACAACTGAAGTTTTAGAAAAAGCAGCAGAAAAATATGCTTGGATTCATTTAGAAAAAAAGCGCGATCGCGGTAAACGAGCCGTCGGACCGGGGGTTATTGAAGCCTTTTATTATGGCTATGAAAAAATCCAAACTCCTGACTATAATTTTATTTGCAAAATGGATGGGGATATTGAACTAAAACCCAAATATTTTGAAACCTTGATCTCATTTTTCCAAGCGGATAAGTTTCTCGGTGCAGCTAGTGGTAAACCCTACTTAAAAGCAGGAAATCAATTAATAGAAGAACGAACCAATGATGAAATTGTCGCTGGACAAGTCAACTTTTATCGGCGAGACTGTTTTGAAGCGATTGGCGGATTTGTTCGGGAAGTGCATTGGGATGGCATTGCATCTCATCGCGTGCGAATGGAAGGCTGGCGATCGCGCAGTATTCGACATCCCGACTTAGTTTTTATTCATCAACGCTTGATGGGATCATCAGAAAAAGGGATTTTAGAAGGGCGACTACGCTGGGGAAGAGGACAATATTTTATGGGAACTCATCCCCTTTATATCTTTGCCATTGGGGTTTATCGCTTATGGGAAAGACCCTTTATTCTTGGTGGCATGATGATTGTTTTTGGATACTTTCAAGCTAAGTTTAAACGAATGCGACGCTACGAAAATCTTGCTTTTAGAAAGTCCCTTCACGCTTGGCAATTGGAACGCTTAAAATTAGGAAAAAGACTAGAGAACATACCTGAACCGAAACCAGACCCTAGTTTAGTAGAAAAATGATATGACTGTCACCTATAAGGCTTAAATTATAGGTGAAACAGCCATTACAAAATTAACCCTTTTTCGTCCAGCTAAACATCGCCCGTAAATCTTCTCCGACTTCTTCAATATTATGTTCAGCTTCTCGACGACGATTTGACGTTAAAACCGATCTTCCCGACTGATTTTCTAACACAAATTCTTTGGCAAATTCTCCCGATTGAATTTCAGAGAGAATCTTTCTCATTTCAGCGCGAGTTTCTTCATTAACAATGCGAGAACCGCGAGTATAGTCCCCATATTCGGCAGTATTAGAAATACTATTACGCATATTGGCAAGTCCGCCTTCCACAATTAAGTCAACAATTAACTTCACTTCATGGAGACATTCAAAATATGCCAATTCCGGTTGATAGCCAGCTTCCACTAAGGTTTCAAAGCCAGTTTTAATTAGCGCAC
Source organism: uncultured Dactylococcopsis sp. (assembly GCA_964617275.1). Classification (GTDB taxonomy): domain Bacteria; phylum Cyanobacteriota; class Cyanobacteriia; order Cyanobacteriales; family Rubidibacteraceae; genus Halothece. The sequence continues at coordinate 1,958 of CAZTXK010000059.1, forward strand.
TCAGTCCGCCACAAAGAACAGATTGTTCGCCAAATAAGTCGGTTTCGGTTTCTTCTCGGAAACTGGTTTCTAAAATGCCCGCACGGGTGCCGCCAATTCCTTTAGCATAAGCCATCGCGCGATCGCGCCCTTGTCCGGTTTCATCTTGGAATACCGCAAACAAGCAAGGAACACCCTCTCCCTGTTCATAAGTTCGTCTTACCAAATGCCCCGGCCCTTTTGGTGCAATCATCATCACATCCACACCCGCAGGGGGAACAATTTGCCCGAAATGGATATTAAAACCGTGAGCAAACACTAAAGCCTTCCCAGCCGTCAAATGTGGCTCAATTTCCTGTTTGTAAACAGTCTTCTGCACCTCATCAGGGAGAAGAATCATGATCAGATCCGCCGCTTTTGCCGCGTCTTCCACAGACTTAACCGTTAATCCCGCTGCTTCTGCTTTCGCTGTGGATTTACTTCCCTGATATAAGCCGACAATGACATTAACGCCACTATCTTTTAAGTTTAAAGCATGGGCATGACCTTGCGACCCAAATCCGATAATCGCAACCGTTTTGTTCATCAATAGGTCTAGGTTGGCATCCCCGTCATAATACATCCGCGCCATAAAACAAATCTCTCTTAAATTTTTTGCTTGCAAGTCTTCTATCCTATCCTATAAGCGCGATCGACTACAAGGAGAGAGGAAATAACAAATAACGAATAACGAATAACAAATAACCAAGATGTTTTTTAGTATTATTATTCCCACTTATAATCGTCAACCGATTTTAGAAAAATGTATTCAGGCTTTAGAAAATCAAGTTATTACCAATCAAAACTTAGTGAGTGGCTATGAAATTATTATTGTTGATGATGGGTCAACCGATAACACAGTTTCTTGGTTAAAGCAACAATCTTTCCCTCATGTTCGTCTTTTCCAGCAATACCATCAAGGACCGGCAACAGCAAGAAATTTAGGGATTCAAAAAGCCCAAGGAGAAATCATTATTTTTATTGATAGTGATTTAGTCGTTACTGAAACTTTTATTCAATCCCATGCCCATTGTCTAAGTCAAAGTTCTGATTGGGCTTTTACCTATGGTCGAGTCATTAATACCGCTAACTTTGAAAATCCTACCGCAGAACCTTATAAATTAACTGACTTTTCTGCTGCTTATTTTGCCACTGGCAATGTTGCCATTCATCGTCAATGGTTAGAAAAAGCAGGATTATTTGATCCCCAATTTCAGCTTTATGGTTGGGAAGATTTAGAATTAGGGGTTCGCTTAAAAAAGTTGGGATTAAAACTGGTTAAATGCCCCCAAGCCATTGGCTACCACTGGCATCCTCCCTTTACTCTCGAACAACTGCCAAAATTAATTGACCAAGAAATCGAACGGGGAAAAATGGGAGTTATATTTTACCAAAAACATCCCACTTGGGAAGTCAAAATGATGATTCAAAAAACAATTCTACACCGCATTTTATGGGGAACCTTATCACTGGGAGGGTTGTTAAATGAGCGAACGATGCGCCCGCTTTTACACTGGCTGATTCAGCGAGGAAAATCAGGATTAGCCCTCGAAATTGCCCGTATCTTTCTCAATTGGTATAGTGTGCAAGCGGTACATGGAAAAGGAATTAGTAAACAAATTGATAAATTGCCTTGACTTTTGGGTAAAAATGACTATAATCGGGAGTGACACCCCATAATCAATTAACTCCAGTTGTGTGAGGATTAAATTAAAATGAATCTAAAATCTATCAAAAAAATTACCCTAGGGTTTATTTGCTTTGCTTTTATTGCCTTTTCTAGTTTAGCTTTTGCTACCTCTAGCGCGATCGCGCTTCCTGAAGCTGGCCCCATGGCTGCAATGGAAGAAATGGCTGAAGATGCAAGTGCCCAAATGGAAGAAACTGCCGGAAACGCGCAAAAAGCAGTAGAAGAGGGCATGGAAAATGCGGGTGAAAAAGCCCAAGAAGCCAAAGAGGCGGTAGAAGATAAAGTTAAAGAAGGTGCCGAAAAAACAAAAGCAGCAACAGAAGAAGCTAAAGAAAATGGTGGCGGTATTGTGGAAAAAGTGAAAAGCCTCTTTAGCGGTGAATAATTCCCGATTTAACGCTTAAAGTTAATTTCCCCCTGAGTTGGCTTCAGGGGGATTTTTATATTAAACAGTGGTTGCTTCTTTTTCTATTTCTTTTTGCACTTTTTTGAACTTCTCGAACAGGCGATCGCCCCAATAAGCCACATCATAGTGAGTGACCGTTTCATACATTTTCTGCATTCGCTGTTCCTGTTCGGCTTGGGGCATATCTAACGCCTTATCAATTGCATCATCCATGCGATCCATGGAATAAGGATTGGTGAGAATTGCCTCAGGTAATTCCACTGCACTCCCAACAAATTCAGACAGAATTAAATTACCGCCTTTTCCTTCACGGGCGACCACATATTCCTTCGCTACTAAATTCAAGCCATCCCGTAACGGGGTTGTCCAACAAACATCCGCTGCCCGATAGTAGCACATCAAATCATCGAAGGAAATGGGTTGGGTAAATAACATAATGGGAATCCAATCGAGGGTGGCAAACCGGCCATTAATTTGCCCCACTAACTGTTCAATTAGGTTTTGGGCAGTTTCATAAACCCGCATTCCACTTGCGGGGGCAACACAAGTCACCATCATGTTGACTTTACCTTGTAATTCTGGTCGGCGTTCCAAGAGACGACCATAGGCTTCTAGCATCTCCCGAACCCCCTTAACGTAGTCAACGCGCCCCGCAGAAACAATTAGCTTACGCCCTTGCAGCCGTTCTATAATTTCTTGATAGCGTTGTTCGGTTTCGTCTTTGTGTAGGGTGTCAAGAATATGTTCAGGGGTAGTTCCCACAGGAAAGGCATCAATATTGACAATGCGATTCTTCCACCGTAATTTGGTGGTCATCTCAGGTTCAGCTAAAGCCGTTCCCACTGGGGTAATATGTTCAGGAACAGAGTCTTTTTCCACGACTTCCACTTCCCGCAAACTACGGGCAACATTGACAAAGTTCTCCGAATAGCGAGGAATATGGAAACCGACAATATCACAACAAAGGAGACTATCGACAATTTCTTCACGCCACGGAAGAATATTAAAGATATCCACCGAGGGGAAGGGTGTGTGATGGAAAAAGGCAATTTGCGCGTTAGGTTTCATTTCCCGAATATAATAGGGAGCAAGCCAGAGATTATAGTCATGCACCCAAATTAAAGCATCATCGGCGGCTTCTTCACAGGCGGCTTTTGCGAATAAACGGTTCACCTCTTTGAAGTTGTCCCAATTAGAAGTTTCGTAGGTAAAGTGATAGGGAAACGAGTGCAAGATCGGCCAAAAGGCTTCTTTTGACGTAATATGATAGAAGTCTTCAACTTGTTTTTCTGTTAAAGGAATACGGCGAACATTATAGTTGCCGCCATCTTCAATTTCATCAACGGTGACTCTTTCTTTGAAATCAGCTTGATCCACTTGGTTGACTGCTTTCCAAGCCACCCAAGTCCCTTGATTCACATTAGAAAAGAATCCTTTTAAGGTGGGAACAATGCCGTTAGGGCTTTGCTTGGCTTTATAATGAATGACACCGTCTTCATCCATCACTTCATCATAGGGTTGACGGTGATAGAGAATCACTAGAGAAGATTTCATAGTTCTTGGTTTACCTCCAATTGGATAAATGCTTTATAAAAGGAATACCTATTACGAGCAAAAAGAAAAAATATAGTGTTTCTTAGTCTGTTGAGGAACTGACTCGGTGGATGTTATTTGTTATTCGTTATTTGGCAAGTTATCAAAGAATAAGGAACAAAGAACCCCAATCAAGAATGTACCTCAAGAAGCGTGAAAACTACTATAATAGATTTCTGTTTAGTTTTAGTTGTAAGATTTTTCCTAGGTTTTAGACATATTCTTCAAGGTTAACTTCAACGACAACCTCATTAGCGTTAACCTTGACTTAAGCATAAGCAATGTACGAAAATGATAACATAGAGTGACTGATTTGCTCACTATCCTAACGGCAGATTTTTTTAGCTAGGTTGATAAATCATAAGACGAACGGGAACTCTCAGCAAGGTTCTTGCAAGTTGAGAGATACCAAACTTCAATTTCAGTGAAGGCGGTAAGGTTTGCCAAGGAATGGGACGAAAACCAAAGCGAGAATAAAATTGCGCTAGTCTTTCCCCTAAGCATTCTAAATAAAGAGGTTGGTTCGCTTCCTTGATCAGGTGTTGGGTTAAAAAACTTCCTAACCCTTTCCCGCGCCAAGATTTCTCAACGACTAAACTCCCTAATTCTTGAGCTTGTTTAAAGTTCCGTAACTGACCACAAGCGACCAACTGCCCCTCACATTCAATGACCCAAAATTGTTGCCAACGAACTTGAGTGGGATCAAGTTTTGCTTTCAGCACTAATCTGCGAATACGCCACTGATCTTTCGATGTCGCTCGGCGAAGCTGACAACTACTTGGTAAAGAATAGGGGCGAATGGTCATCCTTAGGGGCATTTACCTATCCGTTTGAAACGGATGGCTTTCTGACTGGCTCATTGTAAACAAGAAATAGCGGGAGGCGGATTTGAACCACCGACCTTCGGGTTATGAGCCCGACGAGCTACCAGACTGCTCTATCCCGCGTCGCGCTCTTACCATTATAAGCATAAAGTTTGAATAGTGACAATAATCCGTAGAATTTTTTTCCTCCTTAAGAGTTATTGACACTCTCTCTGTAATATTATATCTTGTAACAGAGATAACAAGAATTTGACGTTATTATCTAAAACTAGAATCTAACTGCGTTGGAGTATTGTTTCTAGAAGGAAGAAAGGAGAAAAGAACCTTAAAATCAAAATGATACCCTTAACCATTACTTTCATCGCCGCACTCATTGCTGTTTACTTTTATTTCAACACGAAAGAAGAAATGTTAAGGATTGCAGCAGGATTTATCGCTGTTATGTGTATCCTGTCTGGGCTGTGGTTTGCTCCCTTACTCGTAAAAGTGCTAGTGGTTGCTACTCCCTTTATTGGAGAAAAGTTATTGCAGTAGTAAGCACTCACTTTTCTTGTTTTAATTGCTGAGTTAGCCAGTTGATTTCGTCTTCAATAACCGCTAAATAGCGATTGCAAGCGGTTGCTAAATAATAATCATCTGGCTGTGGCTTGCATTTCTGTTCTTCTAAGCGAGTTTGACAAACAGCTAAACGCCCTTCAAGAAGTTGTATTCGCTGTGCTTGGGAGATATGGCTGAAAAAGACGAATTTAATCATAAAGCGCGATCGCGCATTCACCCAGCTTTCTTGAGGCGATTCCTGCATCTTTTCCTGAAACCGCGCTCTTCCCTTTTCGGTAATGGCATAAATTTTTTTATTCCCCCCTGCTTCCCCTTCACTGACAGAGAGGTTTAAATATTCCTTTTCTTCTAATCGTTTCAGCAAGGGGTAAATCGCCCCGTAATTGACACTAATACAGCCACTAATAAATTGTTCTAAGAGTTGTTTCAGTTTGTAACCGTGTAAAGATTCTTTTTGTAGCAATCCGAGGGTTGCTAATTCTAACATAAATATATCAGTCTGTTATAATAAACGGCAGAGGTAAAACCTTATTTTAATACCAATTCTATAAAATTAAGTTACAGTTAATCCCCCCTAGCCCCCCTTTGAAAGGGGGGAAAAGGAGATCGGAATGTAGCACTAATTTATTAAAACGGTATAATTTAACGATCATAAAAATAATCGCAACTCTGTTCTATCTTTGGGAAGAAGCCAGAGCTTCTGCAGATCAGTGAAAATAGCGTCGTTAGCCTAAGAGCAGTCTATTTATGTCCCAGTCGTCCCCAGATCAAAACCGAGACGCTGAAACCCCCATCGCAAAAACTCAGCAAACAGATATACCATTGCCAGACACCACAGATCCGCCGGAAAAAAAAGCAGGGGCTTGGCGTAAAGGCGCGATCGCGCTGGGTATTCTTGCGGTTTTAGGGGGCGGGGTTTGGGTCGGTCGTCAGTTTTTGTTCTCCCGTTCTGGCCCCCCAGCATCGGCTCAACAAGGACAGCGTGGCTCTCAGCCCACTCCTGTGACGTTACAAGAATTACAACCAGAAACGCTCATTGACAGTTCGCAATTTGTCGGGGGATTAGAAGCGAAAGAGAGAGTCGTTCTCCGTCCAGAAGCCCAAGGTCGAATTACAGAAATCTTAGTAGAGTCAGGCGATCAAGTAGAAGCAGGGACTCCAATTATACAACTGCGTCCAGAAAGAAGCCAAGCCGAACTTAGGAGTGCGCGATCGGATGTAGAGTCAGCACAAGCTGCGGTGCAAAGCGCCCAATCCGAGTTAGAATCCCGTCGCGCCCAAGTCAGAGAAGCCCAATCGGAAGTTGAACTGGAACGGGAAGAATATCAACGGACGCAATTTTTAGTGGAACAAGGAGCGCAATCGCAACAGCAGTTAGATCGAGCCAAGCGCGATCGCGAAACGGCAATTTCCCGACTAGAAAGCCGACAAAACCAAGTGGAAGCGGCTGAGTCTAGCCTCGAACAAGCCCGAGCTAATCTTCGGCGGGCAAAATCAGAGGTAGAAGTGGTACAAGAAGACTTACAAGATACGCGGGTGGTTGCGCCCATTAGCGGGTCAATTGGAGATGTCCAAGTGGAAGTAGGAGACTTTCTCCAAGCAGGCGATCCCGTTGTCAGTATTAGTCAAAACGAGGTCCTAGAACTTAACCTTCGCATTCCCACCGGACAAGCTGACAAACTGCAACGAGGCTTAACAGTAGAACTGCAAAATCCTAACAGTGAGACCCCCCTAGCCACTGGCAGCATTAGTTTCATTTCTCCGCAAGTTGATGTAACGGCTCAATCAGTGCTTGCCAAAGCAACATTTTCTAATCCTCAAGGACGTTTAAAAGATGACCAATTTGTAACCGCTAAAGTGATTTGGGAAAAACAGACTGGCTTGCTCATTCCCACTACTGCGATTTCACGGCTTGGGGGACAGACCTTTGTTTTCGTTGCTGAACAAAAAGACGATCAACTGGTAGCAAAACAGAGACGAGTGGAACTGGGAAGCATTCAGGAAAATAGCTATCAAGTTATTTCTGGAGTTGAACCGGGAGAAACCCTTATTACCTCTGGGATTATTCAGCTTCGTGATGGTAGTCCTATTATTCCCCAATCAGAAATGGAAACAAGTTCCCCTCCAATGTAAAGGGATAATCAATAAGCAATGTTCGTTAACTACTTTATTAAACGCCCCGTATTTACCACCGTTGTCTCCCTAATCATTTTGTTAGTGGGAGCCATTAGTATTCCTGTGTTACCAGTGGCTCAGTTTCCCGATATTAGCCCAAAACAGGTGAGTGTCACCGCTAACTATACCGGAGCTGATGCTCAAACCGTTGAAGAAACGGTTACCACTGTTCTGGAACGGGAGATTAGTGGGGTCGATGGCATGCGCTATATGACCTCCAATAGTACCAATAATGGCACCAGTTCCATTACCGTAACCTTTGAAGCAGATCGCGATCAGGATTTGGCAGCGGTTGATGTGCAAAATCGCGTTTCCCAAGCTGAACCCTTTCTCCCGCAACCCGTGATTAATAATGGGATTCAAATTCAGAAAGAATCCAGTAGCCTTTTAATGGCCTTTGGACTCTTTTCTGAGAATGGAGACTATGACAACCTGTTTTTAAGCAATTATGCTGATTTATATTTAGTCGATGCCCTAGAAAGAGTAGAAGGAGTGAGTAATGTTCAAATTTTTGGGGAACGACAGTATGCCATGCGGATTTGGCTAGATCCGAATCGTTTAGCCAGTCGTAACTTAGTTGCCCAAGATGTCGTCGAAGCATTACAAGAACAAAATCTTCAGGTGGGAGTGGGGCAAATTGGACAACCTCCCATACCGGGAGATCAGGACTTTCAAATCAGCGTTCGCGCTGACAGTCGCTTAGAAACCGTTTCTGAATTTGAGAACGTTATTGTTGCTAGCGGCGAGGATGGTACGCTGACAAAAATTAAAGATTTAGGACGAGTGGAATTAGGGGCGCAAAACTATAGTTCCTTCTTACGATTTCGAGGCAATACGGCAGTTGGGTTAGGAATCAATCAAGTCCCCGGGAGTAACGCCCTCGAAGTAGCTAGTGCTGTTAAAGCAGAAATGGAGGAACTTTCCCAAGAGTTTCCCTCGGGAATGAACTATGATGTGGGCTTTGATACCACTGACTTTGTGGAACAGTCCATTATTAGTGTCGTCCAAACGCTTTTGCAAGCGGTGTTATTAGTGGTTTTGGTCATTTTTGTCTTTTTACAAGATTGGCGAACCACGGTTATTCCGGCAATTACCGTTCCCTTATCTCTAGTTGGCACGTTCCTATTTGTCAATTTATTTGATTTTTCCATTAATAGTCTGACTTTATTTGGGTTAACCCTTGCCACTGGCATGGTTGTGGATGATGCCATTATTGTGGTGGAGGATATCAGCCGTAAAATTCAAGATGACGGCTTACGACCAAGACAAGCCGCGATCGCTGCGATGAGAGAATTAAGCGGGGCAGTAATTGCCACTTCTTTAGTCTTGATGGCTGTCTTTGTTCCTGTCGCCTTTTTCCCCGGAACTACTGGGGCATTATATCGACAGTTTGCCCTAACCATTGCCTTTGCCATTGCTGTTTCCACCTTTAATGCCCTTACCATTACCCCGACTCTCTCGGGGCTATTATTACGACGAAAAATGCCCAGTCGCGGCATTCTTGCTTGGGCTTTCGGTTGGTTTAATAACTTCCTGAATTGGTTGCAAGAGCGCTACCGAGGAATTATTGTTTTCTTTACTCGCATTAAAACCGTTATTTTAGCGGTATTTGTCACCCTATTAGTGCTAACCGGTTGGGTTTATAATCAAGTTCCCCAAGCCTTCTTACCCCAAGAAGACCAGGGCTATTTTATTACCATTATTCAGGGGCCGGATGGGGTTTCCTTGCAATATACCAGCGAGGTAATGTCACAAATTGAAGATATTTATCTTGATATTCCTGAAGTGCGAGCAACTTTTGCTGTGGGCGGTTTCAGTTTAGGAGGCGGTGGCACTGCTAACAGTGGGGCAATTTTCACGCCTCTCATTCCTTGGTCTGAACGCACCGCTCCCTCGCAATCGGCAGAAGCCATTATTAATCGGGTTCGGGGTCAGGTGATGAGTATGCCGGAGGCAACAGTTATCCCCGTTAATCCCCCTTCGATTCGTGGTTTAGGAGCATTTGGGGGGTTTGAGTTTCAATTGCAAGATCGTCGCGGAAACTTTGAAATTGGGGAGTTTGTTGCCAATATGCGACAGTTAGTGGGGGCAGCAAATGAACATCCTGCTATTGCTGGGGCGTTTAGTCAATTTTCCGCCAATAGCAATATTTTAGAGTTAGAGGTCGATCGCGATCGCGCTAAAGCCCTACAAAT
>CAZTXK010000060.1:0-1712 GCA_964617275.1 uncultured Dactylococcopsis sp.
TTACTAAAACTACTTAAAGTTATCTAAAAAGAACTCGACTGTTTTTGGCTTGAGGAAACCTTGTTGAACAGCAATTTCACCAAACTTGAGATTACCATAACGTTGCTGATCTAAAATAAAGCGAATTTGTTCTTGATCTAATAAGCCAGCCACCTTGAAATATTCCCCCAAAGGATAATCCTTTTCCGCTTTCCGTAACAGGGGAAATTCCTCAACAAAGAAATCTGCGGTTTCAGGTTGAATTAACCCCTTCTTCGCTGATAACTCTCCAAAAAGAAGATGCCGTTGATAAAATTGTTCTGATAATGTCTCTCTAACTTGTTGTTCTGTTACTAATCCAGCATCTTGTAACAAGCGACCAATGGGAATCGATCGTTTTTCTCTTTCTAAAAGCGGGCGAATCGTCTCAGGAACTTTGTAGCGATTAAATTTTTGCTGCAGTAACTGCCAAATAACGGGAAAATCATCAATAATATAGCGTTTCCACAAGCGTTTCGGTTCTAGCGCCAAGCGATAGCTCCATTCTAGCCCCATTTGACTCATCCATTGAGGGCAGCGCGATCGCGCCCCCGCTTCAAAATCTAACGCTGCCCCCACCGCTAGAAAAATCCTGACTCGATCCAAGCGTAATTTATAACGAGCAATCCAAAATTCCTGTTTCGGCGCACCTAACCCTACCGCTAACGTCGTTGCGCGAGAATCATTAATCATCTCAATAATCTTCTCACACTCGGCTTCATCGGTTTCAAAGCCGTAAGGCGGACAGTAAGTTCCCACTACCATTTCCCGCCCTGCTTTCTGGTTAATATGCTTTTGCGCTTCCTCAGCGACTCCTGGCATTCCTCCCAACAGGAAAATTGTAATCTCAGGATCATTTTGATAATACTCGCAAAAACTGGGCAGTAAATCAGAACCCGAAATTTTCTCTTGTAACGGCTGTCCTAAAACCTGAGAGGCATACATAAGGATTTGACTATCACAAACTCGATAGGTTGCGGTACGATAAACTTGATAAAAGTCTGGATCGACTTGTAACTTATTTAAATGATCCAAGTTGGGCGTAAACACCAAACCACCATACTTCAGTTTCGCTAAAAGTTCCTGCTGAGACAAATTATGAACAGGAAGATGCAGAAGATTAACGGTTTCTGGAGGTTGATTGTTTTTCTCTCTTGAGTCAAGCTTTGCCATACATATGGTTTTAAGTGTGATACTAAATACTATTATATTATACTTAAATCATTTAATGAAGCTAATCAAAAGCATTTTGGAGTTGTACAAGAATAAGTCGTTATAAGGAGGCAATTAATTTGGTATAAAAGGATTTCTCTCAAAAAACCCACCATTTCAGTGCATTCAGTTGGGTGATCTATAGCGCAATGAGTTTAAAATGTAGTCTCTAATACAGAAAATTAAGCAAAAAACATACAGAATTTGGGCGATTGCGATGATTAAATTGAATAAATACAGTAAATTTCCCTTGACGTTTTTACAATCAAGGATTGCTTGTCTAATTTTCAATTCACATAGATGAGGAAATTTAAGTAACCATGTCTCAAACTACGCAAAAAAGATCTCAAGCAACTGTTTCTAAACAACCCTCCCTGTGGCAATCGCCTTTACTCCAACCCTTGCGAGTGATTGCTCGCTCCTTTTCTCCTTATTGGCTTGCCTGTATTCCCTTGGCGGCGATAATTGTTGTTTTGTGGGAT